>NZ_JBEXGU010000054.1:0-52366 GCF_040607515.1 Streptosporangium sp. NPDC005286
CCGGGACCCGGCCGGGGACCGGCTGGAGATCCGGCGGCGGCTGGGATACCTGCCGCAGGAGCCGGGCTACCAGCGGGGGTTCACGGTCTTCGAGTTCGTCGACTACGTGGCGATCCTGAAGGAGATGGTGGAGCGGCGGGCCCGGCACGACGAGGTGCGCCGGGTGATCGAGGAGGTCGGGCTGACCTCCGTGAGCGGGAAGCGGATCCGGACGCTGTCCGGCGGCATGCGGCGGCGGCTGGGCATCGCGCAGACGCTGCTCGGCGACCCCGAGCTGATCCTGCTGGACGAGCCGACCGCCGGCCTGGACCCCGAGCAGCGGCTCCGGTTCCGCGAGCTGATCTCGCACATCGGGCAGGACCGGGCCGTCGTGCTCTCCACCCACCAGACCGAGGACGTCGCCGCCCTCTGCAACCGGGTGGTCGTGCTCAAGGCGGGACGGTGCGAGTTCGAGGGCACGCCCGAGGAGATCCGGGCGCTGGCCGAGGGCCGGGTCTGGTTCTCCTCGGAGAGGTCGGGAGTGCTCTCCTGGCGCACCGGCGACGGGCTGTTCCGCAACATCGGGCCCACTCCGGAGGGTGCCCGCCTGGCCGAGCCGACTGTGGAGGACGGTTACCTGCTGCTGCTCGGCGGTACGGCCGTGGAGGCGGCGGCATGACGCTGCGCGACTCGGCCCGGCGCGGGGACTCCTTTCGCACGGTCCGCGTCCAGGACGACGGCAACAGTGGCCCGGCCGGCGACGACGCCGGTACACCGTCACCACCTCAGCCGTGATGGTGAGCGGTGGCCGTTACCCGGAAACGCATCCGGCAGACGACGGCGTCGCTGCGCCGACGCAGCGCTCGGGCGAGGACCGCGCCGCGCTGGTTCTGCAGAACGCGCTGCCAGGCGTGTTCGGGCTCGATCTCGGTGATGAGGACGAACACCCGCCTCTCGGGCACGCTCTTGATGTACTCGATCAAGGGGGTGTCCAGCCGCCGGTGGGCGTCGAAGAGCTGCACCAGTTCGACGCCGGGGTGCCAGCGCTCCCAGTCCTCGACGAATCTTCGCGCCTCTGACTCGTCTTCCGGGTGGGTGATGTTGACCGCGACCACCCGGTCTCCCAAGGAGAGCGCGGCGGCGAGCGCCTCGCAGGTCAGGCGGGTGATCGCATGCACCGGCACCACCACGAGCGAGCGACGCGGCCGCGGCGGGACGGGCGTCTTGCCCAGTTCCAGGCGCTCGCCGATGCGGGCGTAGGAGCGGTTGACCCATTGCATGGTCGCTACCACCAGCGGCATCGTGACCACGATCAGCCAGCCGCCCTCGGTGAACTTGGAGATCGTGACCACGATGGCGGCGACGAAGGTCAGCAGCGCGCCGAAGCCGTTGAGAGCCGCCCGCCACCGCCAGCCCGCGGGTCGGTCCCCAAGCCAGTGCCTGACCATACCGGCTTGGGAGATGGTGAAACCGACGAACACGCCGATCGCGAACAGCGGCACCAGCAGGTTCATCTCACCCCGGGCCAGGATCAGCAGCAGGGCCGAGGTAATGGTCAAGAAGGCGATGCCGTAGCGGTGCACGTGCCGATCGGCGCGCAGCGCGAACAGGTGCGGCAGGTTGTTGTCCCGGGCCAGCAGCTGGGTCAGGACCGGCAGGCCGCCGAAGGAGGTGTTGGCGGCCAGCGCGAGCAGCGCGACCGTGGAGAACTGCACCAGGTAGAACAGCGGGCCATCACCCAGCGACGCCTGGGTGACCTGCGAGAGCACGGTCACCCCCTCAGCAGGGGTGATCTCGAACTTCTCGATCAGGATGGCGATGCCGATCAGCATCACGGCCAGCAGGACGCCGAGCGCCATCTCCGCGCGCTGGGCCCGCTTGACCCGCGGCTTTTTGAAGGAGGGCACCGCGTTGGCGATCGCCTCGACGCCGGTGAGCGAGGCGCAGCCGTTGGCGAACGCCTTGAGCAGCAGCAGCACCCCGACCGTCTGCAGGGCGTGGGGCGTGTGCTCGGCGTAGACGGCGGGCTCGTTGCGGATCAGGCCGACCACGATCACCAGCGTGATGGCGCCGACGTAGAGGGCGGCCGGTGCGATGAAGGCGCGGGCGCTGTGCGTGATACCCCGGAGGTTGATCATAGTGATCACGGCGAGCACGGCCAGGCACAGCCACACGGTGTACGGCAGGATCTCGGGAAAGGCCGAGGTCAGCGCGGCGACCCCGGCGGCGACCGAGACCGCCACGTTCAGGACGTAGTCCACGATGAGCGAGGCGCCCGCGACCAGGCCGGCCTGGCGGCCCAGGTACGTCTTGGCCACACCGTAGGCGCCTCCGCCCTCGGGGAAGGCGGCGACGACCTGCCGGTAGGACAAGGTCAGCACGCCCAGCAGGGCCGCGATGGCCAGCGTGACCGGAAGGGTGAAACCGAGCCCCGCGCCGCCGGCCAGGGCCAGTACCAAGACGATGGCCTCGGGACCATAGGCCACCGAGGCCATCGCGTCCAGCGAGAGGGCCGCCAGGCCGCCGGTGACCGTCAGCCGGTGCCGGTCACCGGTATTTGGCTCCTGGGGGCGAGCGGGGGTCAACAGCGCGGACATCACGTCACTCCTGTACGAGGGCTACACCTCATCGTCACCCCCAGCCCAGAGAACAATTGTCCGCCCATATACGTTTTTGACGCCTTTACGGTGAATAACTATGCGCATCCCACGGCGACGCGACGACAACGGCGACCGCGCGACCGGAAGGGATCAGTACTCGAACCGGTGGCCATTCCACGCCGTCACCAGAGAGACCGGACGCACGGGGCTCTTCTCCGCTTGCGGCGCAGGTCGTGGAGCTCCTTGACGTGCCTCTCCGCAGTCACCCTCGGCGGCTCCCGGCCGGGGAGCCGCCGTGCCCGGCAACAACTCACCACGAGGAGATCCCGTGGGAAACAGGACGGTGAACCCCGACCCCGCCACCTCTGCCGGCGCTCGAAGTCGCAGGGAGTGCCGACATCCGGAAATGCGGCGCGGTGACGGCGTCAGAAATTCCCGCAAAGGCGTATGGATCGCGTCAAAGCCATGGTGACGGGCCCGGGTACCGGCTCACCATGGGATCAGAGCGGCGTCATACGGCGTCGCCGGGCCAGGGTCCACCGCCTGTTGGAGGGTGTCGTGAACGAGGTCGCGGGATTGTGTTTGCTGGGCGTCGGCCTCGCCCTGTTCGTACTCGCGCGGCGCGTCAGGCTCGGGCCGGTGCGCGGCTGGGGCGGGCTGGCGGCCAGGATCGGTCTGGGGGACGCGCGATCATGGGAGATCACGCACGACGAGATCGAGCCGTGGATCGCGGCGGCAGGGGTCGCGGCAGGACTGGCCGGGCTGGCGTCGCTGTCGATCGAGGAAGGCTCGGTGCTGGCCGCGGTGACGACGCTGGGCATGGGACTGTGCGGCGCGCTGCTGGTGGCCGCCGCCGTGACCGGATGCGCGCGGCTACGGCGACCCGGTGCCTGAGAACCTGACCACGGGCGCATCCCGCCCCGCCCCCGTTGGACGACGCCGATCTCAGCCGACGTGGACCAGGCGACGTGCGAGCACCAGGTGCAAAAGGTGCGGGTGACACGAACCGGGATGCGGTCGTGGTGGTAGGGCTCGGCCGCACCGAGCAGATCAACGCTTTCATCCAACGGGCTCACCGTTTCTTTCCTGCTGGACCCCCATCATCCGCAGGGAGACGGGTCACACCCTCAGGACGGAAAGCCGTACTTTCCATGAAGGCGGACAAAGCTGGCCAGCGTGAGGACCTGCCGACGCTCAAGTCCGGTCACGGTGCGCTGGAACAGGACGACCTCCTCCCGCCCGCCCGGTCCGATGGGCTGTACCAGACGGCCGCCGAGCCGGAGCTGTTCGACCAGCGGCGGGGGCACCTCCGGGAACGCGGCCGACACGACGATGCCGTCGTACGGAGCGCGGTCCGGCACGCCGCCGCCGCCGTCTCCGACGAGCAGCTCGACATTGCCGATCCCCTGCCGGGCGAGGTTCCGGCGCGCCTGCCGGACCAGGTCCGCCCACAGGTCGACGGTCACGACATCGGCGGCCAGGCGAGCGAGCAGCGCGGTCTGGAAACCGAGGCCGGTGCCGATCTCAAGCACGTGTTCCGTCCCGCCGAGACCGAGACCTTCGATCATCCTTGCCGACAGCGAGGGCTGCGTGGTCACCAGCCCGTGCCCGATCAGGATGGGCTCGTCGTAGTAGGCGATCGCGATACAGTCCGCGGGAACGAATCCCGCTCGCGGCGTCGCGCGTACGGCCTCCAGCAGACGCTCGTCGCGGACGCCCATCGCCCGGACGGCCCGGATGAGATCTTCGGGAGAGGCGCCTGCGGTCATGTCCGGCCCCACCTACGTCCGCCGGAGCGCGAGGGCGCCGTCCGGCTCCAGGTCGACTCGTGATCCGAGGTCACGGCCGACCCGGTCGAGAACCGCCCGCAGCCATTCGGAGTCCTCGCCCGAGGCGTGCTGGAGGCGCATCCGACAGGCCCGCATGGGCACCATCCGCAAACCGGCCGTCCTGCCCGACTCCGGCTCCACCGACACGAAGTACAGCAGCCGAAGATCGTCCCGGTACTCCTCATAGCCGGTGATGCCCTCGTAGTCGTCGACGAGGTCACCGCAGCCGTACAGAATGAGCTTGCCTCGGTAGACCTCGACGGGCCGGGGATGGTGCGAGGAGTGCCCGTGCACCACGTCGACACCGCCGTCGACCAGGCGGTGCGCGAAGCGCCGCTGATCTCGGGAAACGTGGTAACCCCAGTTGGAGCCCCAATGGATGGAGACGACCGCGACGTCACCGGGGCGCTTCACCCGCCGCACCCGGCCGGCCACCTCGGCCGCGGCGGTCTCCGACAGCTCCGGGACGAAATCGACACCCCCGCGATCCGGGGCCGCCGCCCATTCCGGCGGAATGCCGCTGGACTCCGTCCCGCAGGAGAGGATCAGGACCCGCCCGCCACCCTCGACGGTGACGATCGCGGGTCGCCGCGCCTCGTCCGCCTCCCGGCCCGCCCCCACCGCTCGCAGTCCCGCGTCGGCCAGGGCGTCGAGCGTTTCCTCCAGACCTCGTCGGCCGAAGTCCATGACGTGGTTGTTCGCCAGCACGCAGACGTCGGGCCGGGCGACCAGCAGACAGGGAAGGTTGGCTGGACTCATCCGGTAGTTCACGGCCTTCCCCACCTCGAAATCATCGCTCCGGGTGACGCTCGTCTCCAGGTTCACCACCCGGACATCGGGCGCGACCTTCGCCAGCACCCCCAGGGCATCCCCCCACGGCCAGGAGAAGCCGACCGGCCGGGGAATTCGGCCGTTCACCGCCTCCGCGAGATCGACATATGTCCGAGCGTCACGGACATGGCTCTCCTGCAGCGTCGGGTCACCGGGGTACGGAAGGATCTGATCGACGCCGCGGCCGAGCATGACGTCCCCGCAGAGGAACAACGTCACCGGATCGGTGCGCATACCTCCATGCTAGGCGTACCCCGGTCGCCCGGCACGGGGCCCGCTGACGAGATGCGGACGGCGACGCCGGTCAGGCCTCGGCCGGGATGTTCAGCAGGGCTGACAGGTCCGCCAGGGGCTCGGGGACGACGCGGTAGTAGACCCAGGAGGCGCGGCGTTCGGAGGTGAGCAGGCCGACCTCCTTGAGAACCTTGAGGTGGTGGCTGATCGTCGGCTGGGAGACCTCGAAGGCCGCGGCGATGTCGCAGACGCAGGCCTCGCCACCGGCGTGGCTGGCCACGATCGACAGGACGCGCAGCCTCACCGGATCACCGAGTGCCTTGAAGACCCGCGCCACCCCCGCGGCCTGCTCGGCGTTCAGCGACTCTCGGGCCAGCGGCGGGCCGCACTCCAGAAGCTCCATCGGCTCCATCGCTCCCCCTTCCGACATAGACAGTCGCCTATGTCAACTTCGGTCTATATTGATATGTATCTATTAGTGCTCGTAGCGCGGGTCCACGAGCAGGGGCGGCAGGGCCTTGGAGTAACGCCCGCCGTCCGCCATCGTGGTTCTCCTTCAGCCGGCCGGGAAGCGGCTCACACGGGCCTCATCGATCCGGTGGTGTCCCCTGCCCTCCGGCCGGAACGAAGCGGGTGGCGCGACACCGCCGCTCAGATGGAGGCCTCCAGCACCCGGACCAGGTAGCGCCCCTCCTCCGTCACGGATCCGGCGCGGCCGATCAGCTCGCGGAGCCCGTGGTCGTCGATGTAACCCATCCGGTAGGCCACCTCCTCCAGGCAGGCGATCTGCACGCCCTGCCGTTTCTCCAGCACCTGCACGAAGACCCCGGCCTCCAGCAGGCTGTCCGGCGTGCCGGTGTCCAGCCAGGCCGTACCCCGGCCCAGGTTGACCAGCCTGGCGCGGCCTTCGGCGAGGAAGCGCCGGTTGAGGTCGGTGATCTCCAACTCGCCCCTCGCCGAAGGGGTCAGCTCCGCGGCATAGCGCAGCGCGACGTTGTCGTAGAGGTAGAGACCGGTGACGGCGAGGTTGCTCCGGGGCCGGGCCGGTTTCTCCTCGATGTCGATCAGCCGGCCCTCCTCGCCGATGACCGCCACCCCGTACCGTTCGGGATCGGCGACCGGGTAGCCGAAGACCGTGCAGCCGTCGAGCTTGCCGACCTCGTCGCGGAGCACCGAGGGGAGCTCGTGGCCGTAGAAGATGTTGTCGCCGAGGATGAGGGCCAGCCGGTCGTCGCCCACGAACTCCCCGCCGACCACCAGGGCGTCGGCCAGCCCGCGGGGCGCGGTCTGGACGGCATAGCTCAGGCGCAGGCCCAGCCGGGAGCCGTCGCCGAGCAGCGTCCGAAAGCCCGGCAGATGCTCGGGGGTGCTGATCAGCAGGATCTCCCGGATTCCGGCCAGCATCAGCACCGAGAGCGGGTAGTAGACCATCGGCTTGTTGTAGACCGGCAGCAGGTGCTTGGAGGTGATCGTGGTCAGCGGCCGGAGCCGGGTGCCCGAGCCCCCGGCCAGCACGATGCCCTTCATGTGCGGACCGCCGGGTCCGTGGCGCGGGTTCGGCCGCCCCGGCACCGGCGCGCGGTAACGCTCTCCGGCACGGCCTCCGGCGCGGCCACCGAGGCACCGCGCGCGAGCGCGCACACCTGACGGGAGCCGGTGAGACCGGCCCCGCCGGTCACCAGGATGCGCATTCGCCGCCCCTTTTCCCCAGTGCCGCGTTCGGTCAGTTGGACGTGCGCATGCGCTTGCGGAACACCACGAGCGAGATGCCCAGCAGGAGCACCGCCATCCCGAGCAGTACGGCCACCTCGACCAGGACCGAGCCCAGCCCCTTGCCCGGTTTGGTCAGCGTGATCAGCGCGTCCATCCCCCAGCCGTGCGGGACCAGGTAGCCGATCATGTTCAGGGTCTCGCCCGCGACCTCGCGCGGCCACAGGCAGCCGCCCAGCATGCCGAGCACGATGCCCAGCGGAGGCCCGATCGCGGGGGCCTGGGAGGGCGACCGCACCAGGCTGCCGACCAGCACCGCGGCGCCGGTGGACACCAGGCAGAACGAGCCGACGACCGCGGCGACGCCCAGCGGGTCTCCCCATGACACGTCGAACATCAGCGTGCTCACCACCATGATCAGGCAGGCCTGCACGATGGCGATGATGAGCCTGCTCAGCACCTCTCCGAGCAGCACCGAGCGCTCCCGCACCGGCCCGGCGAGGGAACGGCGGATCATGCCCAGCCTGCGGCTCTCGGCCAGGGCCGCGGCGACCGCCATGGAGTTGACGAAGGTGAACAGCAGCACGTTGGCGGGTGCGGTGTAGGCGAATCCGCGGGGCGTGGAGCTCTCCGCGGCGCCACTGGTGCTCACCGCCACCTGGGCCGACTCGCTCTGGGCCTTGCGTACCAGAGCCTCGGCCTCGGCCGGGGACGCGCCCGCCGCCTCGGCCGCCCGCACGGCTTCGAGCACCGCGGCCACCTTGCCGACCGCGACGTCGATCATGCCTCGTGCCGCCATGCCGCTGCCGTTGGTCTGGGTCATGACCAGTTCCAGGTCGGTGGACCCGGGCGGGATCAGCAGGCCGGCGGCGAGGGCGCCGGTCCGCACGCCGGACCGCACCTGCTCCTCGGTGTCCATCCGCTCGATCGCGAGGTCGGGGTTGGTCTCCAGCCGGCGCAGTACGGCCGTCGCGACCGGGTCGGAGTCCTGCGCGACCACCCCGACCGGTATCCGATCCTGTCCGGACGCGCTTCCGCCCAGGGCCATCCCGACGAAGAGGATGGTCACGAACGGCATGACCACCATGAAGAACAGTCCCACCTTGTCGCGGGAGTGACGGCGCAGGTTGGCCGCCACCAGGGCTCTGACCGGGCTCGGGCTCATCCGAGTAGTCCTCTCCGGAAGCCGAAGGCGGCGACGCCGCCGGCCACGAGTGCCATCCCGCAGAGTGCGGCGATCGGGCCGGCGACCGTCGCCAGGCCCCCGCCGCCACCGGCGAGCTCGGTCAGTCCCGTCGACGTCCAGCCGTTCGGGGTGAACAGCGCCACCTTCTGCAGGAAGTCCGGCAGGTTGTACATCGGTACCAGGCTGCCGCCCAGGAACGCGAAGACGAAGGAGACGCCCATGATCAGCCCGTCGGCCTGGGAGTCGGTCTTCGCCCTGCTGGCCACCAGCATGGTGATCGCGGCGGCGGCCAGCACGTGCGCGGTCCAGAGCGCGAACACCGCGAGCGGATCACCCCAGGTGGATCCGAACAGCAGCACCGAGGAGGCCCAGACGGCGCAGACGCTGACCAGCGCCAGCAGGAAGCCGACCACCCCCTTGCCCACGATCGGGATCCACGGCCGGATGGGCGCGGCACGCATCCGGTTGAGCGTGCCGAGGTTGCGCTCAGTGAGCAGGCTCCTGACCGAGGTGCCCACCACGAAGAAGGCGAAGAGCGCGGCCATGCCGGAGCCGTAGTAGACCGACAGGTCGACCTTTCCGCCCGCCATGGGGTCGCTCTCCAGGGTCAGCGCCGGGCCGCTCGCGCCGTTGCGCTCGACGAACTCCTTGACCTTGTCCGCGGAGACGCCGGCGTCCAGGGACGCCTTGACCGCGAGGGTGCGGGCGTCCACCAGGGCGGAGATCCGGTCGACGATGCTGCTCGCGACCACTCCGGCCAGCGGCGTCTCCGGGGAGGTGAGCACGGTGACCTTCCCCCCGCGCCCGGCGCCGACGTCCTGGCTGAACCCCGAGGGGAACACGATCGCCGCGCCGATGTCCCCGTCGTCGAGGGTCTGTTGCGCGTCCTTCTCCGTCGTGAAGTCGCGCAGGGTCAGCATGCCGTCGAGTTCCTTGGCCGACAGCACCTCCCGGCGCACGCTGGAGGGGAACTCCCCGCCGTCGAGATCGACGAAGCCCACGGTGGCGCGCAAGGGCGGATCGTCCCCGCCGAGGGCGAACCCGAACAGCGAGGCCAGCACGATGGGGGCGAGCAGGGCGGTCAGCACCGCGGTACCGTCCATGAACCTGGCGCGCAGTTCGAGACGGCTCACCACGAAAAGAGCTCTCAGCATCGTCAGTCCCGCAGCTTGTTGCCGGTGAGGTGCAGGAACGCGGCCTCAAGGTCGGGTTCGATGACCTCGACGGCCGTCACGACGGCGATGCCCCGCACCGCGGCGATGAGGGTGGGCAACAGGTGACTTCCCTCGTTGACGATCAGCCGGATGGACGAGGTACCCGCCCGCACCGCCTCGGTGACCCCCTCCACCGCGCGCAGCTTGTCGGTCGCGATATCCAGGTCGCCGTCGAGGACGAGCTCGACCCGGTCCGCGCTACCGAGGGTGGAGACGAGTTCCTTGCGGGTGCCCTCGGCGATGACCTTGCCGTGGTCGATGATCCCGATGCGCTTGCAGACCCGCTCGACCTCCTCCATGTAGTGCGAGGTGTACAGCAGGCTCATGCCGTCGGCCACCAGCTGCTCGACCCCGTCCAGGATGGCCTTGCGGCTCTGCGGGTCCACCCCGACCGTCGGCTCGTCCAGGATGAGCACCTCCGGCCGGTGCAGCAGGGCCGCGCCGATGTTGATCCGGCGCTTCATCCCGCCCGAGTAGGTGTCGATCTTTCCGTCCGCCCGGTCCGACAGGCCGACGAAGTCGAGCACCTCGTCGATCCGTTTCGCCAGCTCCCGCCGGGGCAGCCCGTAGAGCCTGCCGAAGAAGCGCAGGTTCTCCCGGCCGGTCAGGTCGGGGTAGAGCGCGATCTCCTGCGGGACGTAACCGATCTTCGCCTTCGCCGCGAGCGGAGCGGTCGCGAGATCGTGGCCACAGACCTGTACGCTCCCCGCGTCCGGCTGCAGCAGGCCCACCAGTATGGAGATCGCGGTGGTCTTGCCCGCCCCGTTGGGACCGAGCAGGCCGTAGGCCTCCCCCTTCTCGATGAAGAAGCCGACGTCCTGTACGGCGAGGATGTCGCCGTACCTCTTGCTCAGCCCCGTACAGCTCAGGGTGGCCGTCATCGGCTTTCCTCGGCGGCGCAGCCCTCGATCGTGTCGGGCGCGGTGGCGTTCGCCACGTTGTTGGCGAACCCCTGCCGGGTAAAGTCGGCGTCGACCTGGACGTCGAGCGGGGTGTTGCCGGTGATCCGGTTCCAGGAGATGTGGTTGTCCAGGGACTCGTCGCCTCCCCAGTCCTTGGACGATCCCAGCACGAACGCCCCGCCCATGACCGAGGGGCCGCTCGGGTGGTTGTCGTGGATCCGGTTTCCCACCACGGTGACGCGGTGGGCGCCGATCAGCGCGAGGCCCACCCCGGAGATCGGCGGGCCCGCCTCGCCGAGGCCGTTCGGGTTGCCCTCCCCGCTGAGCAGCCCGTTGCCGCGGAGCTCGTTCTCCGCCACCAGGCAGTCGTTCACCCCGCCCGGCAGCTCGCCCTCGTAGGTCTGGTTGAGCAGGAGCAGCCCGGCGGAGTTGCCGTGGCAGGTGTTGCGCAGCATCCGCGCCTTCGAGGAGTTGTCGACGAAGATCCCGAAGGCGTTGGCGGAGGTCTCGTTCTCCGCGACCAGCGCGTTCGCCTCGGGGCAGAAGCTCAGCGCGATGCCCGCGTACTGGCTCCCCGAGGCCCGGCAGCGCAGCACCTCGACGCCGCTGGACTCGCGGACGTAGATGCCCCAGAAGTCGTTGTCCCGCGCCTCGACGTCCTCGACGACGAGCCCCTGGACCGTGTGCGCGTAGACGCCGGAGCCGGAGAAGCCGCTCACCGCCAGCCCGCGTACGGTGATGTCGCGGATGCCGTCACCGTGCACGCTGATGCCGCTGACCACGTCCTCCGACGCGTCGTGCAGCTGCGGGATGCCCACCTCCGCCGCCGCGCCGGGAACCAGCCTGGTCAGCTCCGGTCCCTCACCGGCCAGGGTGACCCCGCTGTGCCTGATCCACAGGCTCTCGGCGTAGGTCCCCTCGGTCAGGCGGATGGTCGCTCCCGGCCCCGCCTCGTCGAGCGCTCGCTGGATCGACTCTCCGGGTTTGACGAAGGTCTCCCCCTCCGCCTGGACAAGCGACATCACAATGCTCCCTTGGAATCGACGGTCACTATCGCCAGCGCGACGAGCAGTCCCGCGCTCAGGCCCCACCGGGCCGCGCCGGCCACCGGGGCGTCATTCTCCTGTGGCGCCAGCCGGGCCAGGGCGGCGCGGCGGCTGGCGCCCCTGATGGTGTACGACGCGCCCGTGGTCAGTGTCAGCTCGGTGGACGCGCCCAGGGCCGACGCCGCCTCGGCCAGCAGCGGGGTGGCCCACCGCTGCTCCTCGCCCCGCTCCTCGAAGTCGTGCCAGTCGAATCCGGCCGGCCGGCCGCCCACCGCCTTGATGAAGCTCTCCTTGACCGCGAACGAGGCGGCGTCCGCGAGAGGCGAGCCGGCGTGCAGTTCCCGCTCGGCGGGCGTGGTGACCCGCCTGCCGTAGGCGGCGCCGCCGTCGGAGACGGTCCTGGCGATCCGGTCCGTCTCCACGATGTCCACGCCCACCAGGACCGCCGAGCGGGTCACGCGGACACCCCGGCCGTCCCGGCCGCCTCGACGAAGGGTGCCAGGAACCGGTCGAGGCAGGCCGAGTACTCGTCGGCGCGCTCGATCATCGGGATGTGCCCGCACTCCCCGACCAGGACCATCTCGTACTGCGGGTAGCCGGCCAGGGCCTTCACCCAGGCGTCGACCGGGGTCATCCGGTCGTACTCCCCCCACACGTACATCGAAGGGCAGGTCACCTTGTCCATGGCCGGCAGCACCTTGTAGACGCGGGTGGCCTTGATGCTGCGGGCCATGCTCACCATCGCGGGCGGGTGCCGCAGCAGGGTGGCGGTCGCCTCCAGCTGCTCCTCGGTGAAGAGCGGCTCGCCGTGGAACAGGGCGCTCAGCATGCGGTCGCGGAACTCCTCGCCCGCGGGCTGCACGCTCGCCCTGCGGTCGAAGCTCAGGCCGACGTCGGGGTCGGGGGTCAGGCCGGGGGCCCCGCTCACCACGATGCCGCGTACCCGCTCGGGAAAGCGGCCCGCCAGGTCGATCGCGACCAGGCCGCCGAGGGAGTTGGCGCAGATGATGATGTCCTTGACCCCCGCGGCGTCACAGACCTCGAGCAGCACGTCGCCGAGTCGTTCGATCGAACCGACGATCTTGCTGTCGAGCGCGCAGATGGGCTCGTTGGTGCGGAGCACCGGCCAGCCGGCGCTCTCCAGCCGCCGGTAGGGATGATCCCAGATCCAGCCTCCGGCGAACAGGGCGGACATGAACACCACGGTTGGCCGGTCACCGTCGTCAAGCCGGTGCTCAGCGGTGAAGGGGGACCAGGGGGAGGGGGTGGGCAAGATCGCACTCCAGTCACAATAGGGATTCGCGCTCGGGAATCCAGCCACAACCGCAGGCCGCGCCCTCGTCCGTGGAGAAGACGGTCTCGCAGTCGGGACAGCGAGCGTATTCGCGGACCGTGGCCGGCAGCCAGATGCTGGTGAGCGCCCGGGTGCACAGTCCGCCCTTGAAGAAGCGCCGCATCGCCCGCTGGTGGGGCCGGCCGTGTACGGCGCGGACGGACTCCGGGCGGTCGAAGGCGCTCAGGGTGAACTTGCGCCTGCCGATGTCGAAGGTCGAGGCGCCGAGGAATCCCTTCGAGGCGCGCAGCGCCTTGACGACCTCCACGCTGAGCAGGTCGACCTCGGCCGCCTGCGCGCCGTCGTCGACCTCCAGCCAGGTCAGCGCCAGGGCGCCGGGACGCGCGGTACGTCCCAGGGTGGTCCGCGTGCTCACCCCGAACTCCCGCTCCTCGTCGGCCTCGGGCACGAACCTCGCCTCGAATCCCAGCGCGGCGGCGACGGCCAGCCGGTCGAAGCACCGCTGGACGCGCACCGTCTCACCGTCCCTGACCAGCAGGTCGGTCCCGGTGACGCGGACGGGCCTGCCGACGGCGGGCATGGCCAGGTAGGGGGCGCGGTGGTCGGCCTCCAGCGTCCAGGAGAGCATGGCGAACTCCTCGGTGGCGGCCAGGTGCTCGACGTGGAGGCGCAGGTTGCCGAACCGGGCCAGCACCTCGCCCGCGTGGGCGGCCAGCGCGTCCCCGCTCAGCGGGCCCGCCGTGTCCGGATCGTCGAAGGCGTCCACCGACGCGGCCACGGCCTCGGCGTCCCCGCTCTGCCAGGCCTTCAGGTGGCTTTCCGCGATCTGTCGCATGTCCATGTCAGGCCTCACCGTCGAACCTCATCGTCAAACCCCATCGAGGTGGTCGTCTTCGGGGAGCCGAGCCGAGACCAGCGCGACCGCCAGCGCGCAGGCGGCGGTGTGGCTGATGGATATCCGGATCCGCTCCCTGCCCCCCGCCGCGTCGGCGAGGGCACCGCTCAGCCGTACGTCGGGCGGGTGCCCGTGCAGGCAGACCGCACTCCGGGAGCACATCGGGGTGGGCCGGGGCAGCACCTCCGCCTGGCCGAGATGCTCGGCGGTCTCCGCGACGTCCAGCAGGCGCAGCACCGCCCGCTTGGCCGCGAGGCGGCCCGCCCAGTGCTGGAGGGTGCGGCCCGTGCCCGACCGCAGACGCTCCGGGCGGGTGTAGACCTGCTCCAGCCGCATCTCGCCGAGGAGCTCCTTCGGCCGGGAGAGCCCGGCGAAGGAGACCATGGCGCAGCCCCACCGGCTCACGCGCCCCGCTCCTGGGCCAGCCGCCGCGGCGTGCCGGGATCGGTCATGCTCAGGCAGCGGGCGCCGACGCCGCGCGACAGCCCGGCGAGCGCCTTGCTGTCGCCCACCTCGACACAGAGCGTGGTCGTGGTGGTCCGCAGCGCCGTCTCGGTCCACCGCACCCGCCCGGTGAGCTGGGTGATCAGCGCCTCCCTGATCACGTCCAGATCCATGGTGGGTTCGGCGGTGACGTTGGGCACGACCGGGACGCGGGGCGGCGCCATCGGCGCGGCGCGCACCGCCTCCCGCCAGCCGGGTACCGCCGGGGCCATCAGCGGGGAGTGGAAGGCGTTGCTGACCTGGAGCGGCACGATCTTGCGGGCGCCGCTCGCCAGCTTGCCCAGCCGCTCGATCGCGGGCAGGGCGCCGGAGACCACCACGTGGCCCGGCGCGTTCTCCAGGCCCACGACGAGTGGCTCGTCCGCGGTGGCGGCCTCGGCGGCCAGCGCCTCGACCTCCTCGACCGTCAGCCCCATGACCGCGCTCATCCCGCCCGTCACCCCGACCTCGGCCATCAGCCGGGAACGGATCTCCACCAGCCGGAGCGTGCCCGCCAGATCGAGCACGCCCGCCGCGTACAGCGCGCTGAGCTCGCCGACGCTGTGCCCCGCGACCAGGCCGGGTTCGTGCCCGTCGGCGCGCAGCACGGCCAGCGCCGCCAGGTTGCACACGGTCACCGCCGGCTGGGCGTGCTCGGTGGCGACCAGGCGGTCCAGCGGCCCCTTGGCGCAGAGCGGCGAGATCGGCTGCCCGAGTAGCTCGTCCGCCTGGGCGAACACCTCCGCGGCCACCGGCTTGCGGCGCAGCCAGGCGCCCATGCCGACGCGGACCGTGCCCTGTCCTGGAAACAGGAACCCGAGCATGAGATCCCCCTGCCCCCCGGTTAGAGCCGCCGCCTGCGGCGGTTGGCCGCCTCGGCCGGCTTCTCGGTGCCCAGGAAGCCGATCAGCAGCTTGTTGACCTGCTCGGGGGCGTCGAGGGGGATCCAGTGACTGGCGTCCTCGATCCGCTCGTAGCGCCAGGGGCCCTTGACGTACTTGGCGGAGCCGGTCATGCCCTCCTCCATCATGGCCTTGTCACCGGCCGACCAGATGCCCAGCGTGGGGGCGAGCACCGGCGGGAAGGGCCGCTCGGGACGGAGTTCGGACTCCGGCGAGCGGTTGGCCCGGTACCAGTTCAGACCGGCGGTCAGCGCGCCGGGGCGGGCCAGGTCGCGCAGGTAGCGGGTGTGGTCACCCTCGCGCCCCATGATCTGCTTGAACAGCCGCCACCCGTTGCGGCGCAGCAGCGTCTCGCTCACCCCGGGGAACTGGTAGAAGAGCATGTACCAGGAGGCCGCCCGCTGCTCCAGCGTCGGGGTGGAGAACACCCCCGGGTGACCGACCGACAGCACGGCCAGGTGGTCGACCCTGCGGGGCATCAGGAACGAGTACATCCACGCGATGGCCGCACCCCAGTCGTGACCGACCAGGTGCGCCTTGCGGATGCCCAGTGCCAGGGTCAGTTCGACGACGTCGTTGACGATCGTCTGCATGTCGTAGGCTTCGATCTCCTGCGGCTTGCCGGACTCGCCGAACCCTCTCAGGTCCGGGGCGATGACCCGGAAGCCCGCCTCGACCAGCGCCGGTATCTGGTGACGCCACAGGTAGGAGGAGTCCGGGAATCCATGCAGCAGGACCACCGGATCGCCCTCGCCCTGGTCGACGAACGCGATGTCGACGCCGTTGACGTGCAGCGTCCTGTTGACCAACGATTCCATGCTCATGCGGTCTCCCTAAACAACCGTTCGGCGAAGAACTCACTGAAGCCGAACTCCGGCACATCCTCCGGGGGCACCATGTTCAAAAGCCCCGTCACCTGCAGTGCGACGTTCTGCGACATCAACCGGCGGGCGCGCCTGCGCCGCTCGGTGGCCTCGGGCCCGAACTCCGCGTACAGCTTGCTGATGATGGCCGCGCCGAAGTTCAGGCGGTCCATCCGTGCCTTGCGCTCCTTCAGGTAGGGGTCGAAGGCCCCCACCGACCAGTCGTCGCTCTCCAGCAGGATGTCGGCGACGGTCCTGGCGTCGCGCATGCTGCACGACAGGCCGGTGCCCAGTACGGTGTCGCCGTTTCCCGCCTCGTCGCCGATCAGCACGACCCCATCGGTCAGCGGCGGCCCGTCGGGGATGAGCGTCATCGACGGCCAGACCGCCAGCGGCCCGGCGGGGATCGCCTGGGTCACCGCCTTGCCCCGGTCGGGCAGGCAGTTGAGCTCGAAGGCGTTCAGGAAGTTCCGCACCGCGTCGGGTCCGCGGTAGCGGTGCTGGGTGCCGGTCGCGAGGTTGAGGTAGAGCCGCGCCCGGCCGAAGCCCTGCGGGAACACCATGAACATGACGTCGCCCTCGGTGCCCATCGCCTGCACGTCGGAGGGCCAGTCGTCCAGCCCCTCGACCATCATGCCGCCGCCCCAGTGGTGCACGGAGCCGCTCATCGAGACACCGATCTGCCGGCCGACGTTGCCGACCCGGCCGGTGGCGCCGAGCACCATCCTGGTCCTGATCTCGTGCTCGGTGTCGTTGTCGAGGTAGGTGACCCTCGGCTCCGCGCCGGGGGTGACCTTGATCTTGGCCGCGTCCATCACCAGCCTGGCGCCGTACTCCGCCGCCTGCGCCGCCATCAGCTCGCACACCGCGTGGTGCGGGAACGACTGCGGGCCGCCGACCTCGGGCATCGACCGGGTCATGTCGATGGCCTCGACCTCGTCCGCGGGAATGGCCTCGTCCCAGGTCATCCACTCGCGGATCTCCCAGGCGCCGCCCGCCGCGAAGCAGTCGGCGACGCCGAGCAGCTGTGCCTCCCGAACGCCCCAGGGCGCCAGCCACTCGCCGCGCACCAGGTCCTGGTAGACCTTCTGCTTCTCCAGCAAGACGACCGACAGGCCACCCGCGGCCAGCTTGCTGGCCGCGGACGCGCCCGCGATTCCGCCACCGACGACGACGACATCGGCGTACTCAACGGTCATGCCTGCCACCCTTCCCAATACGTGCGTTCTCTGGCTCGGTACCGCTTCGCCGGTCGGAAGTCGGTACCGATCGTGTAGGCGACCGGCACCATGCACACCTGGGTGACCCCGGACGGGATGTTGAGCAGTTCGCCCACCTGCCGCTCGAAGGGCACGTGCATGCAGGTGATCGTGCTGCCGAGACCCCGGCTGCGCAGTGCCAGCTGGAAGGACCAGATCGCCGGGAAGATCGAGCCGTAGAAGGTGCTCGCCCGCATGGCGCCGAGCCGCACCTCGTGTCCGGTGTCCTCCGCGGGCTTGGCCGCCATCTGCCGCTCCCAGGCGGCGTCGATGGCCGCGATGTCCGGCGGCCGGCCGAGCACACAGGGGATGACCAGGACGGGCACCCTCGCGATCCCCTCGGCCAGCGCGACCACCGAGGCGTTGTTCCGCCGTGCCGCCTCGCTGTTCCTTCTGCGGCCGGCGCTGGTCCATACGTCGTTGCGATGGAAGTTCCAGGAGACCCGCATCAGCTCGGCGAGCTTCTCCTTGATGGCGGGCTCGGTGACCACCAGCCAGCGCCAGTGCTGCTGGTTGTTGGCGGTCGGGGCCTGGACGGCGACCTCCAGGGCCTCCTCCACGACCGCGCGCGGCACCGGCCGGTCAAGGTCGAGCCGCCGCCGGACGGACCGGGTGGTGGTCAGCAGCCGATCGGTCTCCGGGACGTCGAACGGCGGGCCGACCTCCTCACGTGGCACAGACCGGTCAAGGTCGAGCCGCCGCCGGACGGACCGGGTGGTGGTCAGCAACCGATCGGTCTCCGGGCCGGCCTCCTCACGTGGCACAGACCGGTCAAGGTCGAGCCGCCGCCGGATGGACCGGGTGGTGGTCAGCAACCGATCGGTCTCCGGGCCGGCCTCCTCACGTGGCACAGACCGGTCAAGGTCGAGCCGCCGCCGGACGGACCGGGTGGTGGTCAGCAACCGATCGGTCTCCGGGCCGGCCTCCGGGGCCGGTTTCATGGCATCGCCCCCAGCAGGACGGCGCCGCGCACCGAGTCGGCCGCCGCGGTCAGCACCAGCGCCTGCTCGACCGCCTCCGACAGGTGCGGCTTCCTGACGTAGGACTCCACCTCACCGGCGTACGGGTGTTCCAGGCCGTGCAGCGCGGGGGCGATCCCGTCGCGGATCGCCAGGGCGGCCACGGCGAGGTTCATCGCGCCCGAGGCCGCCTGGCAGTCGCCGGTCTGCCCGACCGAGGTGGTGAGCAGGCCGTCCGGCACCAGTTCGAGCAGGACCGCCGCCTCGTCGGCGTCGTACCGGCCGCCGGTACCCGCGCCGACGACCAGACCGGCCTTCCCCGCGGAGAGGCCTGCCAGGCTGCGCCTGATCGACTCCCGCTCGCCCTGCTCCCCGGTGCCGGCGTGGCCGCTGCCCAGGATCCGCGCGTACGCGCGTCCCCCGCGTGCGGCGCAGTGCTCGGCCGACTCCACCAGGATGGCCACGGCCGCGGATCCGGGAACGGACCCCGTGCGCTCCCGGTCATAGGGGGTGACCACCGTACCCTCAGCGACCGCCGTCGTCGTCTCGTCCGCCGCCACCACCAGCACCACGTCCGCCTTGCCCGCCTTGATCATCTCAATGGCGCAGTCCAGCGCGATCGAGGCCGAGGCCTCGCCGTTGCAGATCGTGGTGGTCGGGCCGCGCAGGCCCAGGGTCTGGCAGACCGCGCCGCCGGTGGCGTTCAGCACGACGTTGGAGAAGCTCAGCACGGCCGGCTTGTTCGGGTCGACCGCGACGCTCTCGTCGAATCCGCCGGTGCTCTCCACCGAGCCCGCCGCGGTCGCGAAGATCAGTCCGACGTTGTCCAGCGCCGCCCTGGGCAGCTTGATCCCGGCGTCCTCCCAGGCCAGCCGGGAGGCCGCGATCGCCATCCTGGACAGGTGGTTCATGTGCCGCCAGAGCGAGCGGGGCGCGAACGTCCGTCCCTCCAGCGAGGGCGCCCGGCCGACGGCCTGGCGGCCCTCCGCGAGTGCCTCGGCCAGCTCGGCGATCCCGGTGCCCAGCCCGCTGACCGGGCCCAGCCCGGTGATCACGACCGGCCGGTCGGGCAACTCCTCGTACTCGCGCTCGCCACCCGGGGTGGTCAGCGCGAGCGCGACGTTGTTGCCGCCGAAGGCGTAGTTGTTGGAGACCACGGTCTCGATCGGCATCCGCCTGGCCACGTTGGGCACGAAGTCCAGGTCCGTCGTGGTGTCGGCGTCGAAGCCGATGGTCGGCGGCGCCATGCCGTGCCGGAGCGCCAGCACGCTGGCGACCGCCTCGACCGCGCCGGCCGCGCCCAGGGTGTGGCCGACGAAGGACTTGATGCTGCTGGTGGGCACCCGCGGCGCGCGGTCGCCGAAGACCGCCCGCATCACCTTGGCCTCCATCGCGTCGTTGGCCGGCGTGCCGGTGCCGTGACCGCTGACGTAGCTCACGTCGTCGGTGCTCATGCCCGCGTCGGCCAGCGCCCGGCGTACCGCGCTCGCACCGCCCCGGCCGGTGGGGTCGGGGGCGGTCGCGTGGTACGCGTCCGCGGACAGCCCGTACCCGGCGACCTCGGCCAGCGGGGTCGCCCCCCTGGCCAGCGCCCGGTCCAGCGGTTCGAGCAGCAGGAACGCCGCGCCCTCGCCGAGGTTGAGACCGTCTGAGCGGCTGTAGGGCGCGCAGGGTCCGGTGCTGAGCGCCTGCAGCCCGGCGAATCCGGCGTAGGTCCCGAACAGCAGCGGGTCGACGCCACCGGCCAGCACCACGTCCGCCTCGCCGGTGAGGATCTTGTCCTTGGCCAGGCCGACGGCGTTGCCGCCGGCCGCGCACGCGGTCGACACCAGGATGCGCGGCCCGCGCATGCCCAGCCGCCCGGCCACCACGTCGCCGGTGCGGTGCATGGGCTGGTAGCGGCCCGCCGCGTCGGGGGTCGCCTGGCACTTGCCGAGTACCAGCCCGAACCGGTCGGCCTCGACGTCGTCCGCCGACAGCCCCGCCTGGCCGACGGCCTGACGTGCCGCGATGAGGGCCAGCTGGGCGGTGCGGTCCAGGGCGGCGTCGGAGTCCGGCAGCTGCCCGGTGATCCACTCGGTGGGGACCTGACCCGCGTACCGGGCGGTGAACACGGCGAACGCCTCGTCGTCGACCGGGGTGACACCACCCTGGCCGGCCATGAGCCGTAGCCAGAACTCTTCCGGGTCACGGCCGATGGCGCAGATGACACCCAGACCTGTGATGACGACGGGGCGCGACACCATGCTCACTCCTTCTCCGACGATCAACCGATCAGATGATCGGGATGCTCCAGCTCTTGGGCGTGATGTAGGGGCTGGTCAGCGTGGTGACCTCGGCGTCGCCGACGGTGAACCGCAGACCCGCCGCGGCGAACTCCGCGTCCACCCGCGCCAGGCCGAGCGTGGCGCCCAGCCCGAGGCTGTGCACCGCGTACACCACCTCGCCGATGTCCTGACCGGCGGCCAGGACCCGGGTGCCGGGCTCGGGGACCGACCCGCCACCGCTGAAGCCGAGGGTCCGGCGGCCGACGGAGCCGTTGAACGCCTCCAGCACCGCCTCCTTGCCGATGAACGACTCCTTGGTGATGTCGACGAGCCAGTTGGCGCCGCCCTCGATGATGTCGACCCCGCCGGTCGCCTCGTGCCGGATCACCGGCTGCCGGACCTCCAGCATGGCGATCTCCAGTGCCTCGTTGCCGGCGGGCACCGCCTGCTCCAGCGACTGCCGCCACAGCTCGGCGGCCGACTCGGTGGGCACGATCATCTGGTAGCCGTACTCGCTGGTGAACCCGGTCCGCCCGAACACGATGTCCACGCCGTTCCAGGTCGTGTCCACCACGGCCTCGAACGGCAGCGAGGCCAGCTCGCCGTCGATCAGCCGGCCCACCACGCCCCAGGCGTAGGGGCCCTCCAGTCCCAGGATGGTCAGGTCGCCGGAGCGGTCGACGATGTCGACGCCCTCGTCGTTGTGCTTCTGCAGGTGTTCGAGCAGGCGCGGCCCGGCGCCGCAGGAGCTCTCCAGGAACATCCCGTTCTCCCGGCCCCACACGACCACCTGGTCGACGATCTGCCCCGACTCGTCCAGGACGAGGCTCATCATGCAGCGCTCGGAGGTCAGGTACTCGACGTCGCGGGCGAGGACCCGCTGCGCGAAGTCGACGGCGCCGTCACCGCTGATCTCGATCAGGCCGAGCCCGCTCAGGTCGAGCAGCGCGGCCCGCTCCCTGAGGGCCTGGTACTCCTCGGCCGGCGTCGAAAAGCGCAGTGGGACGGTCACGTCCAGCACCTCGCCGAAGACGGTCTCCTCCGGGTGCGCGTTCGCGAGCACGGAATCCATTTCTCACACCTCTCCATGAGTGCTGCCGGCCGCCGGGTCGGCGATCGTGATGATTCCTTCGGCGGCGATGTTCCCGTCCACCCGCGCCGAGACCCGGTACTCCCCGAAGCCTCTGCCGCCCGCGCTCCGCTCCGCGGTCAGGACCAGCTGGTCACCGGGGACGATCCGGCGGCGGAAGCGCATCGACCTGACCGCCGCCAAGTAACTGATCTTGCTTGTCCCGGTGAGCGAGAAGACCACTCCGGCGAGCTGGGCCATCGCCTCGATGACCACGACGCCCGGCAGGATCGCCTCGTCGGGGAAATGCCCCTGGAACCAGATCTCGGTCCCGGTGACGTTCTTGATCGCGGTGCCTTTGACGCCCGGCTCGACCTTGTCGACGCGGTCGAGCAGCAGCATCGGCCAGCGATGCGGGATCAGCTCCCTGATCTGGTCGTTGTTCAGGCTGAGCGATTCCCTGGACGACTGGGCAACGGTCATACCGCGGCTGCCGCTCGCAGTTCGGGCTTGATCGTCTCCGCGAGCCGGGACACCGAGCCGAAGACCGCCATCTCGCTGTCGTAGAGGGCCACCCCGAACTCCGCCTCGATCGCGACGTAGAGCTCAAGGATGTCCAGGCTGTCCAGCTCAAGGCCGCGGCCGAACAGGGGCTGGTCGTCGGTGATCCAGTTCGGCTCGATCTCCAGATCCAGCCGGTTCACGATCATCTTCTTGATCTGGTCACACGCCTGCTGACGCTGGGCAGCCCTGGCGCGCAGCTCGTCGATGGTCATCTTTCCTCCGTGCTCGTGCTGTCGAAGCTCGTGCTTTCGATGACAGGCTCAGCCCAGGCCGCCGCCGTGGGCGACCATCACCTCTCCGGTGACGTACGAGGCCTTGTCCGAGGCGAGGAAGCTCACGATCGACGCGATCTCCTCGGGCCTGCCCATCCGGCCCAGCCGGATGCGGGACTCGTACTGCTTCCTGATCTGGGCGGGAACGCTGCGGGTCATGTCGGTGGCGACGAAGCCAGGGGCCACCACGTTGACCCGGACACCGTGCGGCGCCGCCTCGTAGGACAGCGCCTTGCTGAAGGCGATGATCGCCCCCTTGGACGCCACGTAGTTCGTCTGGCCGGGGAAGCCACCGTCGAGCCCGCTGACCGACGACAGCGTCACGATCGAGCCGCGCCGCTGGTGCTGCATGATCCGGAGAGCCTCCCGGCAGCTCAGGAAGGTGCCGGTGACGTTGACGTCCATCGGCTCGCGGAACTGCGCAAGGCTCATGGCGACGAGGTGCCGGTCGCGGGTGATGCCCGCGCTGGTCACCAGCACGTCCAGCCGGCCGAAGTCGGAGCGCAGGCCGCGGAAGAGCTGCTGGACCTCCTCCTCCTTGGTGACGTCGGCCTGTACGGCCGTCGCGCCGCCACCCTCCTGCTCGATCTGGGCGACGAGGTCCTTGGCGTCCTGCTCGGCGCGCAGGTAGTTGACCACGACGTGAGCGCCTTCCCTGGCCAGATCGAGCGCCACCGCCCGCCCGATTCCGCGCGACCCGCCTGTTACCAGGGCCACCGAGCCTTCGGTAAAGAGCATCCTCGTCTCCAGGGTGTCAGTGGTGAGGTGAAAGGGAGCCGACCTGATCGTCCGCTTACAAAGGGAGAGGCTACTGAAGCCGGTTTTCAGCCCGATATCATCCGGATATCCGGCTATTGACGCTGATAACAGCGGTACGAAACGCTGACGCCCATGGACGAGCTCGATGTCGAGGTGTTGATTGTCGGAGGCGGCCCGGTCGGCCTGTCCGCCTCGATCGAGCTTTCGAGGTACGGGATATCCTCGTTGCTCGTCGAGAGGCACCAGAAAACCTCCCTCTTTCCCAAGGCCCGGCTCATCTCGACCAGGACCATGGAACTGGTCAGGGCGTGGGGAATCCAGGACGAGGTCGAACGCGCCGGACTGCCCCGCGAGGAGACCCTGGCGGTGGGCGTCGGAACGTCGCTGACCGATGACGACTTCCTGCGGGCGGTCGCGCCGCTGCACGAGGACGCCCCGCAGAGCCCGACCTACACCTACATCTGCGCCCAGGACCGTTTCGAGGTGATCCTGCGCGCGCTCGCCGAGGCGCAGCCGGGCGCCGACGTCCGTTTCGACACGACCATGACGGAGATGCGGAAGACCCCGGACGGCGTCGAGGCGGTGATCGAGTCCGCGGGGGTCCGCCGCGGAGTCCGCGCCCGCTACCTGGTGGCCGCCGACGGCGGCCGGAGCACCACGAGGGACGCGCTCGGCATCGCCATGACCGGCCCTCCCCCGCTGGGCAACATGATCAGCGTCATGTTCGACGCCGACCTGGGGCCGCTGCTCCGTGATCGCCAGGCCGCGCTCTACTTCCTGCTCAGCAACCCGCCGTGCGCGGTGGAGGCGGTGGACAACCAGCGCCGGTGGATGATCCAGACCGGGTACGACCCGGCGCACGGCGGCAGCCCCGACGACTTCACCGAGGAGGTCTGCGTCGCGGCGGTGCGGTCCGCAGCGGGCATCCCCGACCTGGCGGTGAACATCGTGGGCATCATGCCCTGGCTCCAGCAGGCCGTGGTCGCCGACGAGTTCCGCAGCGGCCAGGTCTTCCTCGCGGGGGACGCGGCGCACGTGGCCACCCCGCAGGGCGGGTTCGGCATGAACTGCGGCATCCAGGACGCGCACAACCTCGGCTGGAAGCTCGCCGCCGTGCTCCGGGGCACCGCGGGGGCCGGCCTTCTCGACACCTACACGCCCGAGCGGCGCCCGATCTCCGACCGTACGGTCACCGAGAGCCTGAACAACGCGCTCATCACCTTCCAGATGATGGAGGGCCGCCTGACCATGCAGGAGTCGATCGACCAGCAGGCGGGCCGGCGCAGCTCGGAGGGCCTGGTGCTCGGCTTCCACTACGACTCCGCCGCCGTCGTCGCGGACGGGACGCCCGCCCCCGAACCCGCCGACCCCTACCGGACCTACCTGCCGACCGCCCGCCCCGGCCACCGCATGCCCCACGTCTGGCTGTCGCGGCGGGGTGGTCAGGTCTCCACCTTGGACCTGCTGGGCAGCTCGTTCACCCTGATGACGCCCGCGGGCACCGGCTGGGCGCAGGCCGCCAAGCAGGCGGCCCAGGACACCGGGGTCGCCGTCACCGCCCTGGAGATCTCCGCCGACGGCTCGACGGAGCTCACCTCACCGACGTGGGCGGAGGAGTTCGGCGTGGGCACCGCCGGAGCCGTACTCATCCGCCCCGACGGTCACGTCGGCTGGCGCTCCCCCGGCGCGGAGGCGTCGGCGAACGCGCTGACCGGCGCCCTGGGCACCATCCTGGCGAGGTTGTAGCCGTCGTGGCCGGCGAGCTCGTCGGCCGATCCCCGGTAGGACCCCGAGCAGAGCCGCGCCGCCGCCATCCGCAGGGTCAGCGGGCACCCCGAGGAACTAGCCGCGAGCCTGGTCATCGCCTGCGGCTCGGCCTCCATCCTGGCGGTGCCGACCAGCATGACCGCCAGTGCCCTGGACTCCTCGAAGCCCAGCGGCCGGACGAACTCCCGGTGCGCGCCCTGGCGGGCCACGAACTCGTCGAGCGGATCCCGGCTCGTGACGATCACCCGGCAGTGCGCGCCGCCCGGCAGCAGTGGGATGACCTGGGCGCTGTCGCGGGCGTTGTCCAGCACGACGAGCAGCCGCCGGCGCGCCGTCCTGCTGCGGTACAGGGCCAGCTTCTCGCTGAGATCCTCGGGGATGGCGTGGCCGGCCACGCCGAGCGCGCGCAGGAAACGGCCGGCGACGACACCGGGGGTCAGGGCCGCCGCGCCCTCGTCCCCCTGCAGGTCGGCGAAGAGCTGCCCGTCGGGGAACTGGGCGATCCTGCGGTGCGCCCACCGCAGGGCCAGCGCGGTCTTTCCGAAGCCGCCCAGACCCGTCACGACCACCGTTCCCGGCCCGGTCGTCTCCGGGGAGAAGCGGAGCGCGTCGTCCAGGACGGCGAGCTCCGCGGTGCGCCCGGTGAACGGCAGGGCCTGCGGGGGGAGCTGGGAGGGGATGACGAACTCCTCGGCCCGCCGCACCCCCGACACCTCCATCAGCGCGGACTCGTCCCGCAGGATCTGGTCGTGCAGCCGCCTCAGCTCCGGGCCGGGTTCGAGCCCGACCTGTTCCACCAGGTGCCGCCGGCCCTCCTGGTAGGTCCGCAGTGACTCGGCGCGGCGCCCCGAGCGGTACTGGGCCAGCATCAGCTGCGCCCGGGCGCGCTCCCTGAGCGGGTGCTCCTCCACCACGGGAACCAGTTCCGCGATCACCTTGAGGTGGTTGCCGAGCTCCAGCTCCAGCTCCAGGCAGGCCTCGATCGCCTCCAGCCGCGACTCCCGCAGCCGGGCCGCGTCGTAGCGCATGCTGTGGATGTCCTCGAACGGGGTTCCCCGCCACAGGGAGAGCGCGTCCCGCAGCATGGCGATCGCACCCTCCCGATCGCCCCCGGCGGCCTGCCGGCGCGCCCGCGCCACGAGGTCGTCGAAGCGGAGCCTGTCGATCTGCTCGGGGGCCGCCCTGAGCAGGTAGCCGGGGCTCGACGTCATGATGTCGTCCGCCCGGTCCCCCAGCGCCCTGCGCAGCCGCGACACGCAGATGGCGATCTGCCCACGGGCGCTCTGCGGGGCGTGCCCGCCCCACACCGCCTCGATCAGCCGGTCCACCCCGACGACGCGGCCCGCGTTCAGCACCAGGCTGGCCAGGATCGCGCGCTCCCGGGGGCCGCCGATCCGAAGCTCCTCGCCCTTCCTGAACACCCCGAGCGGCCCCATGATCCGAAACTCGAGTCGTCCGTCCATCACTGGATCCGCATCAGGTACTTCTCAAGCTCGTCGGCGGCCCGAAGGGTGCCGCCCGAGGCATGCAGATCCTTCTGCATCTCCCCCGTGCACCGCTGGATGACCTCGCTGCCCGCCACCTCCAGCACCGCCTGGAGCAGCAGTTCCCCGGTGACCTCCTCCGGCGGGATGGACCGGCCGAGGTTCAGCTCCTCGATCCGCCGGGCGGCCACCGCGTCGATGGACGACGTCGGGACGACCACCATCGGGCAGCCGGAGTGCAGCGCCTCCATCACGGTGCCCATGCCCCCGTGGGTGACGGCCACCGAGGCGTGCTGGAGCACCTTGTAGTGCGGCATCCACCGATGCGCCTCGATGTTGGGGGGCAGCGGGCCCAGGTCCGCGGGGTCCATTCCGTCCGCGACCGTGATCACCACGTGCCACGGAACGCCGGTGAAGGTCCGTACGCACATCTGGAAGAAGTCCGGATACTCGTTGAAGACCGCGCCGAACGAGACGAGCGCGACCGGAAGCCCGCTGGCCGGCGGCTGCCACTCGCCCAGGAAGTTCCGCTCGCCCAGGCACGGCCCCACGAACGCGAACCGCTCGTCGAAGCTGTCACCGACGTACTGGAAGGACCGCGGCATGTTGATGATGCTGAAGTCCTGGATCTCCCACCACAGCTCCGCGGGCGGGACGTCGACCCCGTGCGCACTGGACAGGGCGCTGATCCGGGCGAACATGTCGTCCACCCAGTTCGGCATGGACTGCTCGGCCCCGTCGGAGTTGTAGATCGCGTTCAGGTACGAGAAGTTCGCGTTCGACGCGAACATCGGGATGAGCTGGGTCGCGGGCCGGTTCCACTTCCTGGCCAGGATGCGCCCCGCGTAGAGGATGGAGGTGTCGTAGACGATCATGTCGGGGAGGTCGTCGGCCGGGTAGGACTCCAGGGCCGCCAGCATGTCCGCGCTCTCGTCGAGCAGGACCGAGAGCAGGTAGAGCGGGTCGCGCGCCAGGTTCAGGAAGTCCGAGTCCCGGTACTTCGAGTCGTAGCGCAGCGCGGTGGCGCCGGCCTCCTCCACGATGCCCACCATCATGTCTCCGGTCAGATAGGAGACGCGGTTTCCTCTGCGGACCAGCTCCGTCACCACGGCCAGGTTGGGGATCACGTGGCCATGGTCGGGATGAACCAGGAAGAGGAAATGTTTCGCCATCTGGGAGAATCCTGTCTCTCTGGGATTTCTGACCTGATAAGCACTGATTTCGCGACAAAAAAACTAGCCCATCGGCGACAAATCAGTCACTACGATCTTCCGGCAATGCTAGTTAGGGCCTATTTAGGGCAACACCCCTAACCGTCTTCCACAGGCGCGCACGCCCGGGATCGAGTTCACAACGCGATAACGGAAAAAGAGCGCCACCCTAGCCGGGCCGCCATTCATCCGCAACGAACGGCGATGGAGACTGGGGTACCGGGTGAAGTGTTAGGGGTTACCCCTAGCCATTCCGAGACCGCCGCCGGCCACCTCCCGGGGTGCCGGTTTCCGCCTGGACACAGGGGCTCCCCCCGATTCCCGCCGGTCATTATGCTGGGCCGAGCTTTCGAGAAAGGGGCTGCCATGACCACGCGTGTCTGGGACTATCTGCGGGAATACGACAGCGAGCAGAAGGACATCATGGACGCCGTCGAGACGGTGTTCCGGTCAGGGCAACTGGTCCTCGGCGAGAGCGTCCGCTCCTTCGAGGCGGAGTTCGCCGGCTACCACGGGGTGGGGCACTGCGTCGGCGTCGACAACGGCACCAACGCGATCAAGCTGGGGTTGCAGGCCCTGGGGGTCGGCCTCGGCGACGAGGTGATCACGGTCTCCAACACCGCGGCGCCGACGGTGGTCGCGATCGACGCCGTCGGCGCGACCCCGGTCTTCGTGGACGTGCGCCGGGATGACTACCTGATGGACACCACCCAGGTGGAGGCCGCCATCACCGAGCGGACCCGGTGCCTGCTGCCGGTCCACCTGTACGGCCAGTGCGTCGAGATGGAGCCGCTGGAGCGGCTCGCGGCCAGGCACGACCTGATGATCTTCGAGGACTGCGCGCAGGCGCACGGCGCCCGCCACCACGGGCGCGTCGCGGGATCGATGGGGAAGGCGGCCGGGTTCTCCTTCTACCCGACCAAGGTGCTCGGCGCCTACGGGGACGGCGGCGCGACGCTCACCTCCGACGACGAGGTCGAGCGGAACCTGCGCAGGCTGCGCTACTACGGCATGGAGAAGACCTACTACGTCGTCGAGACCCCCGGCCACAACAGCAGGCTGGACGAGCTGCAGGCCGAGATCCTCCGGCGCAAGCTGCGCCGGCTCGACCGGTACATCGCCGACCGGCGAGCCGTGGCGGCCCGTTACGCCGACGGCCTCGGCGACACCGAACTCGTCCTTCCCGCGCTCGCCGAGGGCAACGACCACGTCTACTACGTCTACGTGGTGCGCCACCCCCGCCGCGACGACATCATCGAGGCGCTGAAGGCGTACGACATCCAGCTGAACATCAGCTACCCGTGGCCGGTCCACACCATGACCGGGTTCGCCCACCTCGGCTACGGCAGGGGCAGCCTGCCCGTCACCGAGGAGCTGGCCGGTGAGATCTTCTCGCTGCCGATGTACCCGTCACTGCCCGGCGACGTCCAGGACAGGGTGATCAGCGCGCTGCGAGAGGTGCTGGCGGCGTTGTAGTCAGGGTGGTCAGGCAGAACAGCAGGCTGCGCGCCTGGATGTTGAGATAGAAGCTGTGCCGCAGCAGCTCTCCGAGCTGGGACACGCTCAGCCAGCGGTACTCGGGGTGGTCGATCCCGGCGGCCTCGTCGGTGTGCACGATGAGATAGCGGTTGCGGGCGCGGTGGAAACGCCCGCCCTCCTCCGACAGGATCGTCTCGAACCGGACGCGCTCGGGGCCGGCCCCCAGCACCTCGTCCAGGAAGGGCGGGCGTGCCCCGGCGGGCAGGTGGTCGTAGCTCTCCGGGGTGCACTGCACGGTCGGCCCCAGCTCCACCACATCGGCGTAGCCCGGCTCGACCCGCGCGTGCACCAGGGCGTGCAGCACTCCGCCGATCTCTCCGACCAGGAACGCGATGACCCCGGTCCCGGAAGGTTCGATCATGGGCTGGTCCCAGTGGCCGACCTCGCGCCCGCCCGCCTCCACGCTCACCCCGACGACGTCGAAGTAGCGGCCGGTCTCGTGGGAGATCAGCTCGTCCGTCCGCCGCCATCCCCGCACCTCGTCGAGGGGGATCAGCCTGACCTGCGGGTCGGTCCTGGTGCGCATGTCGGTGATCCAGCTCAGCACCTCCCCCATGGTGTGCGGGCCGGCCTCGCCCGGATCGCAGGAGCGGACGAGCGCGGCGCGGAAACCGTCGCCCGGCTCCATCGAAAGCGCCGCCGTCAGGGCCGATGTCAGCCCGGCTCCGGAGAACGGCATGCAGGCCAGCACGGTCCGCGCGTCCATGTTCACCAGATCCGGCACCGACATCAGGGTGTGCAACTGGCCGAGGGTCAGCCAGCAGAAGCCCTCGGCGACCTCGATCTCCCCGGTGATCTCAACGATCATGTTCCGGTTGCGCTTCCGGTAGAACCAGGCGCCCTGCTCGGACTGGCGGATGTCCGCGATCACCTCGTGGCCCGAGGTGTCGAGGAAGTGGTCGAGATAGGGGACCGGCCTGCCCTGGTGCACCCGGGTGTAGTTGCTCCGGGTGGCCTGCACGGTGGGAGAGAGCTGCAGGCCGTTGTGGTTGCCCGGTTCGTGCTTGGCCTGCATGAGGCAGTGCGGGATCCCGTCGATCTCCTTGACCAGGATGCCCAGGATGCCGATCTCCGGCTGGTTGATGATCGGCTGGGACCAGTGGGAGACCGTCCGGCCGGGAACGTGGACGTCCAGACCCTCGACGCTGAAGAACTTTCCGGTCCGATGCCGGATGTTCCCGGTGTGCCGGTCCACCTCCCAACCGGACAGCCCGTGCAACGGCACCTTCCGCACGTTCATGTACGTACGGCTCGCCGTCTCGGCCAGCCATCGGTGGAACTCGTCGAGTGTCGCGAACCACCCACCCGGGGAGAGCACGGATTCCGCGAGCCGCACCTGCAACGGTGAACGAGTCTGCCGCCGAGAGGGTACGGCCATGCTGGCTCCTTTGATACGAAATTTCATCTTCCGACGGCCGCGGCTCGGGAGTTCCCCCGAGCCGCGACCGGCTCCCGCACGCCGCCGTCACGCCTGCCGGAAGGTCTCCTCGATCCGCAGGCACTCCTTGTAGTCGGGCAGTATGTCCAGCGCCCGCGCCTTCGCCAGGGTGGGCGCCTCCCGGTCCCGCTCCGACTGGATCGGCGCCAGGTCCTCGGGCAGCCGCAGCCCGATCTCCGGGTCGAGGGCCGAGAGCGCGAGCTCGTTCTCCTTCCGGTACCGCTGCGAGAGCAGGTAGGACATCACGGTGTCGTCCTCGAGCGCGACGAAGGCGTGGCCGAGCCCCGGCGGGAAGTACACCGAGCGGAAGCTCTCACCGGTCAGCACCACCTGGTCCCACTCCCCGAACGTCGGGGAGCCGACCCGGAGATCGACGACGATGTCCAGCGCGCTTCCCCGCGCGCAGTGCACGTACTTGGCGGTCCCCGGCGGGGCGAGGGTGAAGTGGATCCCGCGGAGCACGCCGCGCACCGAGGCGCTCTGGCTGGTCTGCGCGACCGGGAAGAGCGGGTGCCCGACCGCCTCGACGAACGCCGCCTCCTGGAACGGGGAGACGAAGAGGCCCCGCTCGTCGGGAAACACCTCGGGAGTGAATTCGAAAGCGCCGGTGACGGCGAGCGCGCGGGATTTCATTACGGCCGCGCCGCCGGGGGGTGTTCGGTCACAACAGTCGCCAATCGGTCGAGGATGACGGACGGTCACGGAACGCGGTCCAGCATGCTCAGACCGCCGGTGCGGGGTCAACAAGGTAGGGGTCGCCCGCGAGCAAGATAGGGGTCGCCCGAAACGCCTCAGAGCGGCACCTCGTCACCGCGGATCAGCGAGGAGACGGTGCGCTCCAGCGCCTCGCGGAACGGCACCCGGGCCTGCCATCCGGTGACCGCGCGGAAGGCGGCCGGGTCGGCGACGACGCTGTGGAAGTCCATTCCGGTGGCGTCCGGCGGCGCCGGCACCGAGACGACCGGGACCGCGGGCGCCCCCGTCCTGGCGGCCACGGTCGCGGCGACGGTCGTGAAGATGTCTCGCACGCTCCGGCCGCCGCCGGTGCCGATGAGCCAGTGCCGGCCCGCGAGGGAGTCGGCGTGGTCGAGCGCGGCCAGGAAGGCGCCGGCCACGTCCCCGACGTAGAGCAGGTCGCGCTCGGCCGTCCCGTCGTTCCACACGGTCAGCGGCTCACCCGCCAGCGCGCGGCGCACCATGGTGGTCACCACCCCCCGGTCGGTGGCGGTCGGGGAGACCCGGCCGCCGAACACCGTGCCGAGCCGGAGCGTGACCCCGCGCAGCAGGCCCTCCGCCGTGGCGGCCTTCAGCTCCCGCTCGGCGGCCAGTTTCTGCCGGTCGTAGGCGGTCACCGGGGCGTCCGGCTCGGTGCCGTCGATCCTGGCCTCCGGCCTCGGGCCGACCTGGGAGGTCGAGCCTGGAAAGAGGACCACGGGGGGTGGGCCGTCCCGGCGTTCCGCCCGGATGGCCGCGACGATGTCGCGTACCACGCCGACGTTCACCCGCTCGCCCGGCGACTCGTCCTCCGCCGCCCGCCAGGTCCCGCCGCCGGTGTAGAGCAGCAGGTTGACCACCACGTCGGCGCCGGCGATCGCCTCGGCGACCTGGCCCGCGCCGGTGAGGTCCGCGGTACGGACCTCGGCCTCGGCCGCGTGGCCCGGGGGGACCACGGCGGGCCTCCGCGCCACCAGCCTCAGCCGGACATCCCGCCCGGCCAGCTCCGTCACGAGGGCGGAGCCCACGAAACCGGAGGCGCCCAGGACCACGACCAGCGGCTGGTCAGACAACGCGCACCTCGGGAACGTAGAGGATCCACTTGCCGCCCGCCTCGCGGAACTCCTTCTCCTTCTCCATGATCTCCTGCGCGTGGTTCCAGGCGAAGAGCAGCGCGTACTCCGGGTAGGGGTCGGAGAACGCCTCGGGGCTCCGTACCGGGATGTGCGCCCCCGGCGTGAGCCTGCCCTGCTTGCCCGCGGTCGTGTCGCAGACGAAGGGGACCAGCTCGGGGCCGATGCCGCAGTAGTTCGTCACCGTCGCGCTCTTGGCGGTGGCGCCGTACCCGACGACCCGCTCCCCCTTGTCGCGCAGCTCGCCCAGCAGCGCCGGCAGTCGCTCGCGGATGTGCCCGACCCGGGAGGCGAAGCCCTCGAGCGTCGCCGGCTCGGTGACCCCGGCCGCGCTCTCCTCGGCCAGCAGGTCGGTCACCGCCCGGGTCGGCTGCCTCGCTCCCGGACGCGCCAGGGTGTAGCGGACCTCGCCGCCGTGCACGGAGAGCCGCTCCGCGTCGACGAGTTCGAACCCGAACCGCCGCGCCATCTCCTGTACCGAGCGGACCGTGAAGAAGAAGAAGTGCTCGTCGTAGATCTGGTCGAACGAGGTGCGCTCCAGGATGTCGGCGAAGTACGGGTCCTCGAACACGAAGACCCCGCCGGGCGCCAGCAACCTGTCGACACCGCGCAGGATCGACTCCATGTACGGGATGTGGCACAGGGTGTTGGCGGCGTAGATGACGTCGGCCGGTCCGTCGGCGGCGAGGATGCCGGACGCGGTCGCCTCCTCGAAGAAGTCCTTGCGCACCCGGATGCCCTTGGCCGCGGCCAGGTCCGCCACCCCGCCGGACGGCTCCACTCCCAGGTGGCGGACGCCCGATTCGGCGATCACCTGGAGCATGGTGCCGTCGTTCGAGCCGAGTTCGACGACGAACGGGTCGGGCCCGGTGAGCTCGACGGCCAGGAAACGCTTGGCGATCGCCTGGAAGTGCTCGCGCATGACGGCCGACCCCGAGGAGAGGTACGGATAGCTCTCGTGGAACATGCGGTCGCGCGGCACCTCCTCCATGAGCTGCACCATCGTGCACGATTCACAGATCCCCACGGCGAGGGTGAAGAAGAACTCCTCCTCGAAGTCCTCAGGCGTCACGAAGGCGTCGGAGAGCGGCTGCCTTCCGAAATCGAGGAACTCGCGAACCGTGCCCGAGCAGATCCGGCACGACGACGTGACTGGCATAGGTGACTCCTGGGATTGGGAAACTGTTCACTGTGCGATTCCCCGCATGCTCGGCTTGGCTCTCGATCCCGCCTCGGGCGGGCCGGCGGACGCCCGCCGGTCGGGGGGCGTGAGAACCGGGGGCAGATCGGCCCGGCTCTTCACTCCCAACTTCCGGTAGACGCGGGTCAGATGCTGTTCGACGGTGCTCACCGTGATGTGCAGCGTCCGGCTTATCTCCCGGTTGGTGTGCCCGAGCGCGGCCAGCTCCGCCACCCTGCACTCCGAGTCGCTGAGCCCCAGCGGGTTCGGGTCCTCGGCGGGCTCCCCCGCGTCCGGCAGAACGGGGCCGGTGGTCCAGCTCTTGCTGAGCCGCAGGGGCATCACGCCGGAGTGGCAGATCTCGGCCTCCCGCATCGCCCGGCAGATCAGCGGCTTGGCCTCGTCGGCCTCCCCGAGCTGCTGCAGGGCCGCGCCCAGATCGGCCAGCGCCCGGGACAGCAGCAGCCGGTCGCCCGCCGTTCGCAGGCACTCCGCCGCCTCGCGCAGCAGCTCGGTACGCTGCGCGAGCCCGCTGGCGGCGGCCAGGATCAGCAGGGAGACGCCCCGGGTCCGCAGGTCGATGGGCTTGAGCCGCTCCATCTGCTCCGTCACCAGGTCGCGGGCCACCCCCCAGCGGCTGAGCCGGAGGTTCGCCTCGGCCAGGTTGCTGCGCCAGGGAACCACCATCGGCCGGTCGAGTTCCCAGTCCTGCATGAGCCTGCCGCAGGTCTGGAAGTCGCTGATCGCGGCGAGCACCCGATCGGTGGCCAGGTAGTAGTGACCGCGCGCGTGCAGGTACCGCAGGCCGATCAGAGTCGCGAACATCTCGTCGGGCACCCGCTGCTGCAGCAGCTCGGCCCCCTCCTCGTACTGCCCCATCGCCGTGTGGGCCAGCAGCAGCGTCGACCTCGGGTAGCCGATCAGGATGCCCCAGCTCTGCGCCTGCATCAGCTCCAGGGCGGCCTGCGCCTTGGCCGCGGCGACCACCACCTCCCCCTGCCGGAACGCGATCTCGGCCCGGACCGCACCGAGCACGGCCTGCCAGGTGAGCGCGCCGCTGCGGACCGCCTCGTCGATCAGCTCGTCACACCAGTGAGTGGCCCGCTCCGTCCTGCCCCCGTACATCAGGGTCAGTACCGCGATGGCCACCACCTCCAGGGTGGTCTCGCCGAGCCGGCAGCTCTGCAGGATGTTCTCGGCGCTCACCAGCGCCACCTCGCCGTCGCCGTGCGTCCAGATCGAGGTCATCCTGCGGGCCTCGTCGCCCCAGGCGGAGGCGGTGTCGAACCTCCCGTGCGGACCCCGCGACGTCCCGTAGAACCACTGGTAGGTGAGGTGCAGCTCGGCGGCGGTCTGCACGTTCAGCAGATCGGGGGTCGCGGTCAGCGCCTCCATCGCCCTCGACGCCGTCTGCACGTCACCGTTCCACAGCGAGTGCCGCACCACGGCCGCCGCGTCCTGGCCGAACAGGCATCCCTTCTCCAGGGCCTCCCGCAGCAGCGGCAGATGCAGCGCGGCCGCCGAGGGGTTGACCCGCCACAGCGCCCGGACCAGCACCTTCGTTATCGCCAGACGCTCGCCCTCGTCGCGGACGGACCGCAGGGCCAGCTCCAGGCACTGCACGGCCACGGCCACCTCATTGCCGGCCAGCGCCTGCTCGGCCGCGTCCCGCAGCACCCCGGTCGCCCAGTCCTCCGGCGCCCGGTCCGCGGCGACGAAATGCCCCGCGATCTTCGTGGTGGACATGCCGCGCTGGTACAGCAGCACGGCCGCGCGGACGTGCAGGCCCGAACGCTCCTCGGCACCGATGCCGTCCAGCACCGCCGCGGCGGCCACCGGGTGCCGGAACCAGCCGCCGGCCAGTAGGCCCGCCTCGGTCAGGACCTCCACCGCCCGCTCGGCGGCCTTCGGATTGATCTTCGCCAGGCCGCCGGTCAGCCCGGCCGAGCCCGGTTCCCCCAGAACCGCCAGGGCCCGGGCCACCCAGAGCAGCTCCGGCTCCCACCGGTGCAGGCACGCCATCACCGCCCGGGCGTACGCAGCCCCGGCGGCGATCGGGTCGTCGGGGTCGGCACGATGGTCCTCGATCAGGGCGTTGACCAGCATCGGGTTCCCACCGCTCAGCCGCTGGAGCGCGACGGCGGCAACCGGATCCATTGTCGGGGGCAGCACCTCGGCGATGTCACCGACCGACAGCGGGGTCAGCCAGATCCGGTGGTGGAACCCTCGGGTGACCTCGGCGGAGAAGGACGGGATCGTGGACTGCGGCAGATCCCACTCGTTCATGATCAGCAGAATGCGGGCGGAGCTTATCCTGCGGCACAGATAGAGCAGCAGCCGGAGTGAGAGGCCGTCCACCAGATGAACGGCGTCGACGCCGACGACCACCGGGCGCTCCCTGGACAGCTCCAGCAGGACATCGCCGATCTCGCGGACGACCTCGGCCTCGGCGTGCCGGGTGGCGCCGGTCGTCACGGTGTGCCGCCGGATCAGCCGTGACACCTGGTCCGAGACCTCCGGCGGCAGCCCCGCGCCGTGGAACAACTGGTCGATCATGCCCGCCTGCAGGGTGTTCTCCCCCAGGGAGCCGGTGGCGCTGAGCAGCAACGCGCCGGAGGTGGCCGCGACCCGCGAGAACTCGTGCAGCAACTCGGTCTTCCCGCTTGCCAGTCCCCCGCTGACCAGCACCAACCGGCCGTTTCCCGCGCTGCTCTCGGCGAGCAATCCCTTCAGGACATCAAGTACGCTGCGATGCTGCGATGCCAGCATTTACTACATCCTCGTTTAGTCTGACGACCCGGGTCCTGCGCAGCGGCAGAGTGAACCACTCCCCCACTTCATGGAATTCTCAGACAGGGGTCGTTCTCGACGGGGCTGTGGTGAGAGGGCGGAGCGGGCGGCCTGCTATTCGTGGAAAACTGGCGGTTTCATCGGGTCCGGCGCCACGGTAAATCCGTTGACCCAACGGCAAAAGCATCGACAATCCCGAATTCCTTCACGTTCCGAACCGGTCGGCGAGCGTCTCGTTCAGTGACATCATTCCTAGCTCACCGAGACCCACCGTGTCAGCGGGCAACCGCGGGTAACCTCCCGTCCGGCGCCGCGACGCCCGGAGCCCCACGCCACGGCCAAGCCGACGGTCCGTCCGGTACGGGGAGATTCATGATCATGAAACGTGATCTTATAGTTGGCATGTCACAATTGGATAAATTTTTTGACAACAACCTGTGGAACTGTGAGTACATCTTGTTGTCCCGCGGGTAACGCCCCCGTGCTGACCTGGACATTCGGCGGCACCGCCATTAACCCCCTGTCACGATCATGCCCGCGATCAACGCCGGGACCGGGCGCCGCCCACTCCGGAGGGCCGCCGCGCGCCGGGGTTCCGGACCCCGGGAGAGCCGGAGAAGTGATCTAGGCGCGAGCCGGTTCGGTGCGCGATACTCGTGCGGACATGGGTGCGGCGCCTTGCGGACCTTGAATCGCCGAGCTCCAGGAAAGAGCAGACAAATGAGTCATAAATATGGCCAGAGTCCTCAGTGGGCGCACATTAACGAGAACAATCTCGCCCTGGACGAGACCCCCGATCTGAGCCGTTTCAAATCCAGCCGGGTGAACTACAAGATCGCACTCTGGAACCCCGAGGTCAACGGCCGGAGATATCTGAAGACGCTCATCCACAACCTTGGCCTCCAATTGTCACCGGAGAACTGGGAGCGCATGCTCCGGATCAGGAACCGCCAGCTGGGAGAGCCCATCGCGGTCACCCTGAAGGGTGAGTCGATCTGCCTGGACTATCTGCAGGCGGTTCTTGAGCTCGATTTCATGGCACGGTCCGTGAAAATGGACGGCGCGCGGATCCTGGAGATCGGCGCCGGGTACGGCCGGTCCTGCCACACCATCCTGTCGAACCACGATGTCGCGGAATACCACATCATCGACCTGGAGAACTGCCTGAAGCTCTCCCGCGAGTATCTGCGCGCCGTGCTGACCGGCGAGCAGTTCGAGAAGATCAGGTTCCTGGGCATCGACGAGGTGGAGGACCTCTCCGGCGGCGAGCCCTTCGACCTGTGCGTCAACATCGACTCGTTCGCCGAGATGCCCGCGGACACGGTCAGGAACTACCTCTCCCTCATCGACGGCATCGCCACGCACTCCTACACGAAGAACCCGGTCGGCAAGTACCTGGACCCGGACCTGGACGGACACTACGAGGGGCAGGCCGTGGTCCAGCAGGCCCTCCAATCCGGCCTGCTCCGCGAGATCATCGACGTGCACGACAGCGAGGCGGTCCAGGCGCAGTCCAAGCGTTTCGTCGAGGTGTACCAGCCCGGCGACGACTGGCGACTCGTCGCGGACGGCTGGGGGACCCCGTGGAGCTACTACTGGCAGGCCCTGTACGCGAAGTCGTGACCGGCCTTCCCGACGCCCTGAGCCGGCGGCGCGTCGGCATTCCAGACCAACCACTACAGACACTCCCATAACACTGGAATTATGGAAATCAGGACTACCGCGGATAAAGCATGATCGATAGCCTCCTTCGACACTTCGTGTGTCAGAAGGAGACATATCAGTGCGCGTACTTCCCGCCCTCATGCTGGCGGTCCTCACCGCCGGCTCGATCGGCGTGGCCGGGGTCACCCCCGCCGCGGCGGCGGAACCCGGCCTCGCGCCCCCCGCCGCGGCGGTCGAGGACGAACTCCTCGGCAAGCTCACCGCCATCCCCGGGCTGACCGTGGTCTCGGAGACCCGGCCGACCGGCTACCGGTTCTTCGTCCTGCGCCTCACCCAGCCGATCGACCACCGCCATCCGGGCAAGGGCACGTACGAGCAGCGATTCACCCTGCTGCACCGGTCCGCCGACGCGCCGGTCGTGCTGTACACCGGCGGGTACGGCCTGCCGGTCAACCCCGGCGCCTCCCAGACCGAGCCGACCCGGCTGCTCGGCGCCAACCAGGTCTCGGTGGAGCACCGGTTCTTCCGGAACTCCCGCCCGGACCCGGCGGACTGGAGAAAGCTCGACATCTGGCAGGAGGCCAGCGACGAGCACCGGATCGTCGAGGCGCTCAAGACGGTCTACTCGGGGAAGTGGATCCAGACCGGCGCGAGCAAGGGCGGCATGACCTCGGTCTACCACCGGCGGTTCTACCCCGGTGACGTGGACGGCGTGGTGGCCTACGTCGCGCCGAACGACCGGGTCAATCCGTCCGACCACACCTACGACGACTTCTTCGCGAACGTGGCCGACCGGGCCTGCCGTACCGCGCTGAACAACGTGCAGATCGAGGCGCTCAAGCGGCGCGAGCGGCTGGTTCCGAAGCTGGTGGAGACCGCCGCGCGCGACGGGATCACCTTCGAGAAGACCCTGGGCACCGCCGACCGGTCGTTCGAGATGACGGTCCTCGACACGGTCTGGGCGTTCTGGCAGTACGCCAAGGTGTCCGACTGCGCGAAGGTGCCGGCCGCCACCGCCTCCGATGACGAGATCTACGCGTGGATCGACGACATCGCGGGCTTCTCCTTCTACACCGACCAGGGCCTCAACTACTACGCCCCGTACTACTACCAGGCGGCGAGCCAGCTCGGCTGGCCCGACCTGAAGTTCGCGCACCTGCGCGGCATGGCCAGATACCCCAAGCTTTACCAGCCCAACTCGGTGCTCCCCGCCGAACTGCGCACCGGGCACGACCCGAAGCCGATGCTCGACGTGGACCACTGGGTGCGCAAGGACGCGAGCCAGATGATGTTCATCTACGGCGAGAACGACCCGTGGAGCGCGGAGCGGTTCACACCCAGCCGGAACGACTCCCATCTGTACGTCGCCCCCGGCGCCAACCACAGCGCGAACATCTCCCAGCTGAGCCCGGCCGAGCGTGACGCGGCGACGGCGACGCTCAGGCGCTGGGCCGGGGTGTCCGACAGCATCACCGTCAACAGCCGCGCTGTGCCGCCCCTCCCCGACGACGACATGCTCCCCCCTCGCGGGGAGCGCTGACCTCCCCTCCCGCTACGGCCGGCCCGCGGCCATACCGGGATCGAGGTCCGCACCGGTCCCCGGGCGCCTTGGGCGAGCGCCCGCTGCTCCACCAAATGAGCCCATGAATCCCTGTTTGAAATGAATGCCCGGGGCGCCGACGCACGACCGTGCGGGGCCGCCCCGACCACCCCCTGGAGGTTCCCCCCACCATGCGTATCACCAGGCCGCTCACCGCCTTGGCGGCCGTCTCGATGACCGCCGCCCTGCTCACTCCGGTAGCCCCCGCCAACGCCGCCGACGCCACCGTCGGCAGCGCCACCGTGGTGCCGCTCCAGGTCACCGGAGCCCCGGCCAAGCGGTTCAATCTGATCATCATGGGCGACGGCTACACCGAGAACGAGCAGTCCACGTTCGCCGCCGACACCGATCAGCAGCTCAACGTGATGTGGTCCATCGAGCCGTACAAGTCCTACCGCAACTACTTCAACGTCTACCGGGTGGACATCGTCTCCGGCGAGTCCGGCATCGGCTGTGACCCCGACCTGGCCTCCGGCAAGAAGAACACCCCGCTGAGCATGGCCTTCTGGGGTGGCTGCAACCCCGCCAGCGTCCAGCGGCTGATCACCATGAGCAACTCGGCGGCCAACACGTACGCCAACCTGGTGGCCGGGACCAGCAGCGCCAACCGGCAGATCCTGGCCCTGGGCAACAGCGGAACCTACGGCGGAGCGGGCGGCGCCTACGCCACCTCCTCCGGCCACAACTCGATGTCGGCCCTCATCGCGCCGCACGAGATCGGCCACTCGCTGGGCGGCCTGCAGGACGAGTACACCTACTACACGCGCGGCGTGGAGGGCGGCACCTACGCCGGGGCCGAGCCAGGCTCCGTACACCACACCCTGCTGACCGAGCAGCAGATCGCCGACCAGCGGAAGAAGTGGTGGCGCTGGCTGGGCGAGCCGAGCGAGGCGGGCGGCACCATCAGCCGCCACGAGGGCGGCCTGTACTTCGGCAAAGGCGTCTGGCGGCCCAGCGAGCACTCCATCATGAGGACGCTGGGCTACTACTACGACCAGGTCAGCCGTGAGGTCATGACCCAGAAGATCTCCGCCAAGGTCGGCCTCATCCAGGACGGCACGCCCACCACGTCGCCGGTCGGCGCCGACCGGGTGCTCTGGGTGGAGCCGCTGCACCCCAACAGCCACTCGCTGACCACCACCTGGAGCGTCGACGGCACCGAACTGCCGGGTGAGGGCACCGCGCTCGACCTCCGCACACTGAACCTGCCGGCCGGCACGCACACGGTGAAGGCGACCGTCGCCGACCCGACCGGCTTCGTACGGGACCCGGCCATCCGCTCCGGTGCCCTCACCGCGACCCGCACCTGGACCGTGGACACGACCGTGACCACCGTCCCCACCGCGGTCGGCGCCGGTCTGCTCTCCTCCACGCCCACCGACCAGGCCGTCGGCCACGACGAGGTGGTCTACGTCGAGACCACCCACCCCGACGACAGCGTCCCCGCCGTCACCTGGACGCTGGACGGCGCGCGGCTCGACGAGAGCGACGGGGACCTGGATCTGGGCGCGCTCACGCTCACCCCCGGCAACCACACCCTCACCGCCACCTCCGGCGGCGACACCCGGTCCTGGACCGTCGACAACACGCCGCCCACCACCGGCTACCAGCTCTCCGAGCCGCTGGTCGCCTCCGGCGACACCCACGTCTACAACGGCCCCTTCACCATGAGGCTCACCGGCGACGACGACCAGGACGGGTACGTGGTGAGCGAGTCCCGGGTGGACGGCGACGGCTGGTTCAACTACTTCGGCTGGCCGACCTCCGCCGATCTGCCGTGGACGTTCAGCGAGAGCGGCACCGTCATCGACAGCCTCACGTTCGGCAAGCTGCCGCGCGGCAGGCACACCGTCGAGTACCGCTCGATCGACCCCAGCGGCAACCACGGCACGGCCAGGAGCTTCACGGTCACCACCCTCGCGGCACCGCCCGCCTGCACCACCACGGTCACCGGCACCAGGAACGGGACGCTCGTTGTCCGCTCCGGCGTCACCTGCCTGAACGACGCCCGGATCAACGGCGGGGTGACCGTCTCCGCCGGCGCGTCCCTGGTGGTGACCGGCGGCACGATCAACGGAGCGGTCACCGCGACCGCCGCCGCCGAGGTGCACCTGCTCAAGGCGCGGATCAACGGCGCGGTCACCGTCTCCGGCACCACCGGCCAGCTGATCGTCGCCGGCTCCGACCTCAGGGGCGCGGCGGTGCTGAACAACAACACCACCGTCGACGCGCTCGTGATGGCGGGCACCAGCGTCCGCGGCGCGCTCGCCTGCGGCGGCAACACGCCCGCGCCGTCCAACGCCGGGGTGTCCAACCAGATCACCGGCAGCGGCCAGTGCGCCGGCCTCGTCGACCCCCGCCCCAACCCCCGCGGCAAGTCCTACGAAGCCGTGGTCTCCAGCACCATCCCGGAAAAGGGCATGTACGAGCACGACCACGGCCACTGACGGGGAGAACGCGGGTGAGCGCCTCCCGGTAGGGGTCTGCCCCGGCCCCTGACCGGCCCCGGGAGGTGCTCACCCGCGCTCAACGGTGGAACGTCCCGCACAGTCGGGTGCGGGACGTCCCACCCTCGTGTCTCACGAAGTCGTCCAGCACTCCCCATGATCGAGCAGGCCTTCCAGCCGCGCCGCGTACGGCCGCCAGTCCAGCCCCCTGTCCTCCGCCCAGCCATCGTCGTGGCAGGTCCGCAGGTGGCGCGCGCCGGCGTCGCCGATCACGGTCACCACGTCGCCCCGGACACCCTGGGCGCGCATCCGCGTGACGAGTTCCAGCGCACCCCACAGGTTCGTGCCCGTGGCACCGCCGACCGTCAGCCCGGTCTCCCGGCGCACCCGGCGGGCGGCGGCCACACTGGCGGCGTCCGGCACCGGCACCACCAGGTCGACGAGATCGGGGACGAACCCCGGCTCCATCCTCGGCCGGCCGATCCCCTCGATCCGGGACGGCATCCCGGTGCCGTAGTCGGCGGCGCCGCTCACCCAGCCCGGGAAGTAGGCGGAGTTCTCCGGATCGACCACGGCCAGTCGACCCGGCAGCTCATGGGCACGCAGGTGACGGCCGACGGCGGCGGAGGTGACGCCGGTGCCCGCGCCGACGACCACCCAGTGCGGGCACTCCCCCACCTGCCCGAACAGCTCCTCGGCCAGACTCCCCCCGTGCCAGTCGACGGTCGCGGCCGAGACGTAGTGGTCCAGGTAGTGGCCACCGACCTGATCGGCCAGTTCCCTGGCCTCGCCGTAGATGGCCAGGGGCGGATCGACGAACCGGCACGTCCCGCCCAGCCGTTCGACGCCCTCCCCCGAGGACCTCCTGGGCATCACCGCGACGTACGGCAGGCCGAGCAACCGGGCGAAGTAGGCCTGGGCGACTGCCATCGCACCCCCGGTGGCCTCCACCACCGTGGTGCCCGCCGCGATCCGGCCCGAGGCGATCGCCTGGCGGAACAGGGCACGCGCCAGCCGGTGTTTGAGACTCCCCGTCGGCTGCGCCGACTCGTCCTTCATCCACAGCCGCACCTCCCACCCGGTGGGCAACGGGAACCGGCGCAGCGGCGTGACAGGCGTCCGCTCCATCTCCGCGTCCAGTACGGCGACCGCCTCCACCGCCCACGCACTGATCATGCGGACAATCTATGCCGTCGTCGGCACGCGCCGTTGGCACTCGCCCGACGTCCCGACGAGCGTCCCGGCTGACTCCCCCGCCCACGCGCCGAGCATGTGGGCGATCCAGCGAGAAGGCGGGCATCGGCCCTGTCCGGCGGTCAAGATTCCACACGCGGAGCGTCAACGCCGCCCGGCTCCTCACTCCTGGGAGACGGGGGACGGCGGCCGCTGCGGCGCCCCATACCGGCCACCCGTGCAGGCTCCGTTGGATCCCGCACTGTCAGCGATGATGATGACACGATGGATCCCGTGCGCGCCGAGGCCGACCTGCGCACACCGTCCCGGCGAGAAAGAGCGACTCGGCCTGGTCACGACACATGAGTACGGGGGTTCATGGTGCGGACGTATTTCGATCCGGAGGAGGCCGAGGAGTTCGAGTCGGCGAAGGACCTGCTGGTCCGCCGCTGCCTCGCCTGGGCGGATGAGCACGGCGTGCGGGCCGACGGGGCGATGCTGGCGGCGGCTCTGGACGCGCGGCACCGCAGCCACGACGGGCGGCTGGCCTGCTGGGACGCGCGACAGGTGCGGCGTTTCCTGCTGGAATGGATTCCCCGGCACCTCGCGGCCGAGCGGGATGTCCTCGCCACCGCGCCGGAAAGCCTGCTGACGCTCCTGCGCTACCTCGCCGCGTCCGGCCTGCGTGACCCCCGGGGCGCCTCCCCGGCGGAGCTGGAGGCGACCGTGGCCGAGGCCGCGGCGGAGTACCCGGCGGCGCTGGCCGACCCCGCCCGGCAGGGCATCGGGAAGTTCTGGGCGCAGACCGCCCTCGACAACGGCATCATCCTCGACGACGAAAGGGCCGTGGCCAGATTCCAGCGCGATGTCGACATGGGCCGGATACGGTTCGACGCCGACATACTCGACAGGCTTCTTGAGGCCGAGTTCGCCGGTGCCGGACCCGACGACGAGCGGGCCTTCCCCCAGTCCCCCGTCGCCCTCCCTCCCGCCGCCGAACTCGCCGCCGAGGCCGCCCAAAGCGAGGTCGTACGGCAGCTGACCGCCCTGACCGGCTGGGTGGGGACGGGCGGGCGGCCCCTCACCAAGACCGGCAACCTGCGGCTGGCCGACGCCCGCGAGCTGGCGACGCTGCTGGGCACCGGGGAGCAGGATCTGCGGGTACGCAGCTCCGCCGAGCTGCCCCGGGTGAACCTCCTGCTGGCGTGGGCGAAGAAGACCAGCCTGGTGCGAGTGCGCAAGGGCCACCTGGTCCCGGTGGCCAAGGCCGCCCCCCTCCTGCGTGACCCGGAGGCGCTGTGGCGGCGCGCGTTCGAGGCGGTCTTCGAGCTGGGCACCGAGATCTGCACGCCCGCCTACGGGTGGGCCGCCTCCTCGATGCTCGCCACGGCGTTCGACCTGCTGCTGCCCGACGTGCTGAACACGATGTACAGCCTGCCGACCCCGATCCCCGTGGCCCGGCTGCAGGAGACCGTATGGCTGGCCTGCCAGGAGTACTTCCTGCTCGATCCCGAGGAGGACGGCTTCCGTCAGGACCTCTGGCGCCGCCAGGTCGCAAGGGACCTGCTCGCGGTGTTCGACACCCTCGCCGGCCTCGGTGCCGTCGAGCCGAGCCACGGTGTGCCCGACGAGCTGTACTCCAGCGACCTGCGTCCCGGCGTGCTCGGCGAGTTCGGCGAGTTCGGCGAGTTCGGCGAGGACGACCTGCCGTTGCCGCCCGAGGCACGCGCCCGGCTCCTGCCGCGCCTGGCGGAGCCGGGCCCGCTGGTACGGCTGACGCCCCTGGGCACCCGAGCCGTACGGGAGCGGTTGCTCGCCGACGGGCGGGACGCCCCGCTGCTCGGGGAACTGGCGGACGCCACGGCGGCCGAACTGCTGGGGGTGCTCGCCCAGCACTACACCCAGGAGACGGCGGCGGCCGAGCTCGAAGGCTGGCTGGCGACGCACGGAGGTGACGTCGAGCCGCTTCTGGACGCCGTACGCGCCTGCCCCTTCCGTACCCGCGCCTCCGCCATGCTCTCCACCCTGGCGGAGACACTCCCCGGCGGCCGGTCGATGCGGGCGGGGCTCCGGCGTGATCCGATGCTGGGGCCCGTCGTCCTGACCGCCCTCCTGGAGACCGGAGAGCTGCGCCCCGAGGATCTCAGCCCCGACGAGTACTCACTGCTACTCGCCGAGGGGTTGATCAACCTGCTGGAGCTGGGCGGCCCCGAGGCCGTCATGGAGCAACTCCGCGAGTCGGTGGGCAGGGACGCGTCCGAGTTCGTCGCGGAGGTGCTGGATTCGGGGCATCCCGCACGAGCGGCCCTGGAGGAGCTGCGCACCCTGGTGTACGAGCCGATGCTGGCCCGGAGGAGCCGGCTCCGCCTCATGCCAAGCCCCGCACCCGGCTCACGGGGCCGCCCCAGCGGCCACGGCAGGAAGCGCAGGCACTGACAGCCCGGGTTGTCACGTCACCGCAGGGACCAGTGGGAGCCCGTAGTCGGCCGTGCGGTGCGCGATCTCGAACCCTGCCCGGGTGTAGATGCCGAGAGCCCCGGTCGGGTTGTCCGCGTCCACCCCCAGGCCGGCCTTGTCGTACCCCTGCGCCCGGAACTCGCGCAGCGCGTGCGCGAGCAGCACGCTCGCCACCCCGCGCCCACGCCACTCGCGCAGGGTGCCGATGATCTGGATCCACGCCTCGCGAACCCCGGTCGCCTCGGTGTCGGCCTCGAAATAGTGGGTGAGCAGCACGCCCACGCTCTCCCCCGACGCGTCCAGCGCGACGAAGGACCCATCCGGCCGGAACACCTTCACCCCGACGACGGTGTTCCGCCAGGACTCCGGGGTGTGCTGGACGCTCCCCCAGTGGTCGACGAACGAGCGGTTACGCACCTCCCGGACGGCGTCCTCCAGGTCATCCCGGTAGGTGACGATCCGGAGCCCGTCCGGCAGTGAGACCTCCGGCAGCTCGGCGCTCAGGTCGAGGGCCATCCCGTAGAACCACCGGGCCGGCTCCATCCCGGCTCCGGCGACCAGCGCCCGCAAGCCCTCGTTGCGGGTGTCCACCTCGACGTGGAGTTCGAGCGGCTGCCCGGGGAACCGACGCTCGTGCAGCACCGGGGTGTTGCCGATCGCCCACTCCAGCAGGTGACCCCCCAGCCCCCGGCGCCGATACTCCGGATGCACCCCGCCCCACAGGCTCATCCGATGCACCGGCTCGGCCGCGGCCCGAGCCATGGTCACCCCGTACGCGACCAGCCGGCCGGACTCCCACGCCCCCAGCGTGCCCTCGACGGGATCGAGCAGCGGATTGACGAGCTCCTCGGCGAGGTCGTCCGCGTCGCTTCTCCCCCCGACCTGATCGACCGCGTCGATCGCCACCAGCAACTCCGCCCACGCCCCGACATCGTCCTTGCCCAGCGGGGCCCACTCGACGGTCATGGTTATCGAGCGTAGAAGCAGACCACCCGGCCCGGCGACCGATTTTCCCGCGACGAGGCTATCGACACCGGGACACCGCGGTCGCGACCGTGATCGGCCAGGGGCGCACGCTCACCGTCATCGCCCGGGAGGTCATGCTGACGCTGCTCATCGTCCGCGGTCCCATGAGTGCCGAGGACCTCGATCGGAACATGGTTGAGATCCCCGGCCAGGAACGGGGCACCCCCGGTAGCCTCGCCCAACCGGTCCTTGACGAACGAGTGTCCATGCGCCACCGGCTGTGGGCACTCGACTGCCATCACCTCGCGCGCCCGCTCGGCGCACCGTTCGCACTCACGCCGCAGGGCACCGCCGCAGCCAAGGCCGCGTTGCGCGCCCACGCCCTACGGCCACACCAAACGCTGGCCTGGGCTGACAGCAAAGGATGCTGCGATATCCGATGGCCCGTTCATATCCGAACATGGCACTGTATGACGGTGTCCGAGAAGGTGAACGCCCGCAGAGTCGTCCGAGCGGCATCATGAGCTTCGGTACCTACGCGCGCCGGGTCCGGAATCAGGATCTGCCGTACGGCCTGCGCCACACCTCCCTCAGATACGCGGTCGAGCGTTACATGCCCGTTGGATACCACGCGACCTGGGACTACATCACCAGCCGCGCCGGACGGATACGGACGGACGAGACCGCCCTGCTCCGCGCGCTGGACATCCTGGAGACCAGCCGGGAAGCCCGGCTGGCGGAGATGGCGGCGTTCGCACTGCGCCGTACGAGCGAGAAACGTGATCGCCGCACCCTGTCCGCCGGCGAGCACCGATACCGGCACGGCTGGCGCTGGCCGGGCCCTGACGCGCACGAGGCGATGCACCAAACGGTCCAGACCCTGTGGGCCCAGCGCCAGCGGCTGCCCTTCCCGGAGGTACCATCCCTGGTCACGCTGGACTCGACCGTCGCGGACTGCGTACAGACCTACCTGCGCCGGGGCGGAGCCCTGCATCCCGACCATCGGGACATCCTGCGGTCCTGCCTGGCCGACCTGCGTGCCGTACGGTTCGATTACCGTTCGCCCATCTCCGGGGCGCTCACCTATTTCCTTCAGCTGCGCAAGATGGCCGAACTCATGGCACACGACGCGCTACCGCTCGTACGCCGGGCATGGCACGGCGACGCGGAGCGGATCGCGGAGGTCTTCCTGGCCGCGCGTGGCCAGATGACCTACCTGCCGCGGCTGCACACCGACGAGGAGACCCGGGCCTGGATCGCCGGGGTCGTGGTCGCCCGCCACGAGACATGGGTGGCCGAACTACACGGCCAGGTCGCCGGATTCGCCGCACTGGACGACCAGTGGCTGGAACACCTGTACGTCGCACCGGAGGCCCAGGGCCACGGCATCGGCTCAGCCCTGCTCGCCCAGGCCAGGAAGGCACGGCCCAGCCTGCTCAACCTGCACGTGTTCCAGCAGAACACCGGCGCCCGCCGCCTCTACGAACGGCACGGCTTCACCCTGGTGGCGCTGGGAGACGGCGACGACAACGAGGAGAACCTCCCCGACGCCCACTATCGGCGGCGAGCCACCGCCGAGCCGCGGCAGCCGGAACCGGCCGGCGGGCTCAACGAATCCCTCACGTGCGCCTTCCCTCTCGCACTGGCCGACGACGTTCGCACTGCTGTCGGGGTCATGCCGATCCCCGGACACTGCTCGGCGACGTCCTTTGAGGTGACCGTCGGCGAGGACCGCGTCACCGTTCCCGAGCGGATCTACCATCCCGAACCCACCTCCGAGGCGCTCAGTGCGCTGCCCCCCCGTCCAGCGGGTGATCCTGCACTGCCTCTACACCCGTCACCACGACGGGTTCGTCCGGCAGCGCCACCTCGCCCAGATCATCGGCTCACTGGAGCCATGGGTCATCCCGTACGTGGCGCGACTGATCGGAGAGTACGTCGTGGAGATCGTGGGGGATGTCCACCGCGTGCTTGATGATCTCGGCCGGCCCGGCTCCGCCGTCCACGCCGCCTACGGGCGATTCTTCGCCGACAATCCGGACTTCCTGACAGTGACGGAACAGCGGGTGATCAGCTACTGGAGCTGCTACCACACAAGCGCCTATCCTCGGCTGCGCGAATACCCGGGCTACCTGCTGGTGTCGGCCCTGCGGGCGGCGGCCTCGGCTTGATCGAGCGGATACGCCTTGGCCTCGGCCCATAAGGCAATCGGCCCCGGCCCCCTGCGAGCAACGGTGCGGCGGGTCGCGGGCCGCCCGGTACGCAGCCACGCGAGCAACCCGTCGAGGTCGTGCGGCTCGCCTACCACGGTGCCTGCGCGTAGTCCTTGAGGAAGACGCCGTGCACCGGGTCGCCCGCCTCGCCGCGCACGATCGGGTCGTAGACCCGCGCGGCACCGTCGATGACGTCCAGCGGCGTCCGGCGGTCGAGCCACTCCCGCACCGGCACCGGGTTCTCGTCGGTGATCCAGCCGGTGTCCACGCTGCACATGTACACACCCTGCCGCGCCAGATCGGCGGCGCTGGTACGGGTCAGCATGTTCAGTCCGGCCTTGGCCATGTTGGTGTGCGGGTGACGGCCGGTCTTGTTCGGCACCGCGAACTGTCCCTCCACCGCCGACACGTTCACGACGTACCGGCGCGGGAAGGGCGCGGCGAGCAGCAACGGCAGCAGCCGGTCGATCAGCAGAAACGGCGCGACCGCGTTGACCAGTTGGACCTCCAGCAGCTCGGCCGGGTCCACCTCACCGATCCGCACCGACCAGGAGTTACCCGCCGACATATCCGGCAGCAGACCGGACGCGTCCGGCACTCCCAGATTCACATTCCCGGAAGGCGAGACCGACAGTCGCTCGGCCTCGTCCACAGGAGTCGAGACCAGCAGACCCCGGGTCTCATCCCCGAAAGGGGATACCGGAAGCCCTGGCAGATCCCAAGCCCCATCACCTGACGGCAGCGGAAGGCCCGACAGATCCCGGAGCCCGTCACCTGGCGGCGGCAGCGGAAGACCGTTCCCGTCACCGGAGAGCGACACCGGAGGGCCCGGCATGAACCCCGGTAAGAACCCCGGCACCGTCGACGCCCCCGGCGGAAGCCCGGCCCGCTCCCCCTCGACCAGGGCAGCGTAGGCCGACGGCGGCCGGCGCAGGGTCTGCGCGGCATTGTTGACCAGGATGTCCAGCGGATCCCCGGCCGCCAGGAACCGGTCGCCGAGCGCGATGACCTGGCGAGGATCGCACAGATCGATCCCCACGACCTCCAGGCGCCCGCCCCAGTCACCGGCCGCCGCGAACCTGCTGACCGCGTCGGCCGGAAAACGGGTGGTCACCGTGACGTGGGCGCCGTCACGGAGCATCTTCAGCGCGAGCTGATGCCCTATCTTCGTCCGCCCCCCGCTGACCAGCGCCCGCCGCCCCGACAGGTCGGTACGGGCCGTACGATGGGCCGCGTTGAAGGCCGCGCACGAGGGGCAGAGCAGGTGATACAGGCTGCCCACCCGAGTGAAGTGCTCCTTGCAGACATAGCAGCGTCGCGCCCTGCGCAGCTCTCCGGCCGGCTCTCCCACTGGTCTCTCCGAGATGGGAGCGTCGATCACCCGGTCTGGACTGCCCATCGCGGTGGCCGCCAGCACCGCGGCGTCGGCCTCCTTCGCGGCATGATCACGCTCCTGCCTGCGGCGCTGCTGCCCGTCACGGACCAGTGCGAGCGCCGCGTGCGCGATCCACCTGCGGTCCGGATCGTCCAGCGGGAGCCGCCTGGCCTCGCCAAGCGCTCGCAGGACCGTCCAGACGGTCTCGGAGTCCACGTCATCCTCCCGGGGGGGGTGGGGCCGACTGGATTCGAATTCCCCTGTGAGAGAAAGTGCGACGGCCAACTGCGCTACAGCCCCTACGCAGAACGGCTCGGTTTCGAACCGGCACCTGCGTTCACCCTACCGAGAAGATCAACCCATTTTTGATCATTCGCCGGACTCCGAAGGGCCGCGTTAGGGGCGAGAGGAAGAACCATAGATTGCCCCGATTACCGTCATCCTTCGAGGTAGACGCGTTCGAGGAACGCCCCCCGCTCGGCCCGTTTGACCTCGGCGACCTTCTCGATGTCCGCCCACTCGTGCCCATGAACCTTGACGATGGCCCGCAGCACTTCGAGCACGTCGGCGATCTCCTCCGCCACCTCGGTCACCCCGGCCTCGCGCAGCTCCGCCGCCTCCTCAAACAGCTTCTCCAGCAGCGCCGCGCGGTAGTCCGCCTCCCCGAGCACGGTCACCACCGGCTCCCCGCCATGCTCCCGAATGATCTCCGGAATCCTGTCCCGCACGAGTTTCCCCACCTCAGACCGCCCCTTCGCGCACGTACGGCTTCCTTCGGAAAGCCCAGAGACTACCGGGCTCCTCCGTCGTGCGCGTTCCCCGACAGGAGCGGTGAAAATGGCCTGTATTTCGGCAAATACACACCCAGGGTGGCGGCGGATGGATTTCTCTCATTGGGAACAGAGCCCACGCTCCTCGTGGCGCATGGCCGTACTCGTAGGGGCGAACACCCGTACCTACAAGTTCGCCCTCGGCTCCGCGCTCCTGGACGCCGCCGCCGAAGGCCGGTCGGAGATCCTGCTCCGGGACCTGGCGGTGCCGTACGCGATGGGGCTGGTACGGCATCTCGGCCAGGCACCGCAGGTATCCCAGAAGGGCGAACGGGGAGAGAAGGATTTCCTCTCGGTGGCCGAGCGAGAGGCCGCGGAATCGCTCAGGCTCGGAAGCCCCACCGAAGAACTGCTGGCTGCGGCCATCCAGTCCATGCCCAGGATGGTGATGCGGAAGTTCCACAACCTGCGCGGCGAAGGAGCGGAGGTGCCGCATCGCTTCTACGAGGTGACCGGCCGCTCCCACGAACAGGTCGTCCGGCTGAGCAAGGAACTCCGCGACATCGCCCAGTCGGAGCAGGCCCCGACCCTACGGGGCGAGCTGTCAGCCCGCTGGAGCATCGTGGAGACGTCCTTCGCCATCGGGATCGGCCAGAGCCTGATCCGTGAGGGTGTCGTCGTGGACATGAGCACCCTGCAGATCACCGACCGACAGCGCCGCCGATCGGTCGCCGGCGTCACGGACTCGGTCATCGGCTTCCAGCGCGGCCTCTGCCTGATCTGCACAGACCTCATCACGCTGAACAGAGACAGCATCGCCGTCGACCACGTGTTCCCCCTCTCGTTCAAGAGGCTTCTTCCCCCCGGCGGCAATGGGACGACACCCGACCTGGACGCGATCTGGAACCTGGCTCCCACGCACGCGGGGTGCAACGGACAGAAGAGCAACCGGCTCCCCACCGAGCAGGAGATGTTCAGACTCGCGGAGCGGAACGAAGCCATCATGCAGTCGCCTCGCCCGCTCAGAAAGACCCTGGAGCTGACCTTGAAGCACAGCGGGTACAAGAGCACGCAACCAGGCGAGTGGCACACCTTTATCCGACACGTACGTGGCCTCTTTTGACGCATCACCTTTTACGGAGCGGGGACTGACGACGTGAGTCCCAGGTGCCGACGTCGACCCCGGGGTCAGAAGGGCGGGTGGTGGTCGGAGAAGGCCGGTGCCCACGGTTGCGTGGGAAGGTGGGCACCCGCCGGCGGGGGCGGGCCGGCAAACCGCACGGGGGGGGGAGGTCGCCGACCCGGGGGTGGGGGGAGAGCGAACCCC
>NZ_JBEXGU010000055.1:0-51564 GCF_040607515.1 Streptosporangium sp. NPDC005286
CGGGCGATGCCCGCGGGAGCCGTTGGAGGTGTTCCGTCTCAGGCCCTGACGGGCCCGCGCCAGGTCCGGGTCAGGGGCAGACCTGGAGCAGTCCGGATCAGACCGAGATCCGGCCGGCGCCGGCGCCGCCGGTCACGATCGACTTGACGCTGGAGGCGGTGTCGAGCGAGTAGGAGTAGGGGATGGAGGCGACGCTGCCGCCCGCGTCCCCGGCACCGGAGTTGACGAAGTGGTTGTTGCGGGCGACCAGGTTGGCGGCGGGAGAGGAGCCCTCGCCGCGGTGGTAGGGGTCGGGGGTGTTCTCGAAGTAGTTGCCCTCGACCAGGACGCCGGCGTTCTTCGTGGACGCCACGCCGTACCCGCCGCCGCTGCCGACGTTGCCGTAGTAGTTGTTGTAGACGTGCACCGGGTTGCCGAAGCGGACCCGCGGGTGGCGCTGGTTGGTGCCGTCGAACCAGTTGTGGTGATAGGTGACGCGCAGCTTGCCGGTGTCCTCACTGGCGTTGCCGTCGTCATGGCCGAGCAGCATGGTCTTGTCGTGGCTGGAGACCCGGTTCCAGGAGATCGTGACGTAGTCGCTGGCGCGCTTGACGTCCACGGCTCCGTCGTAGCCGTTGCTGAAGGAGTTGTGGTCGATCCAGACCCGGGTGGAGTACTGGACCTGGATGCCGTCGTCGTTCCAGTTGCGGAAGGTCAGGTTGCGGACGATGACGTTGGACGCCTCGGAGATGTTGAAACCGCAGCCGGAGATGACGGCGCCGGAGTTGCCGAGGATCGTCTTGTTGGAGGTGACCTTGAGCATCCCGGAGCAGGAGATCGTGCCCGACACCCGGATGACCGCCGCGCCGCTCGCCGAGAGCGCGCTGGTCAGCGCGGAGGCGCTGCTGACCGTGGTCGCCGGGGTGTTGCCGCCGCCGGTGGTGCCGCCGCCCTGGGTCGCCCAGCCGACCAGGCCGGTCTGGCCGCTCGGCGGAGGCGTGGTGGGAGTGGAGGTGGGGGTGACGGTCGGCGTCGGGTTCGAGCCGCCCGCGGGGACGAGCCGCCACTGCTTGGTCGCCACCGAGTCGCAGGAGTTCTGCTGTACGAGGGCGCCGGAGGAGGTGGAGTTGTCGGCGGTGTTGAGGCACTTGCCGCCGCCTGCGTTGACCACCCGGTAGTTCGACCCCGACTCGGTCAGGTTCCAGGTCTGGGAGGACGCGCCCGAACAGCTCTCCTGCTGGACGGCCTTGCCGGCGGAGGTGCTGGCGTCCTTGACGCCCGCGCACTTGCCGCTGTGCGTGGCCTTGAGCTGGGTGCTGCCTCCGGACACGGCCCAGGTCTGCCCGGCGCCGCCGCAGCCGCTCTGGGTGAGCTGGACGCCGTCGGACGAGCTGCCGCCCGGAACGGTCAGGCAGAGGCCACTGCCGTCGTTCACCAGTGTGTAGTTTCCCGCGGCGGGAGCGGCGGCCGCGGCGGCGGAGACGCCCGCCACCGTTCCCGACAGGGCGAGGGCCGTGGCGGCGATGACCGCACCGGCCGTTTTCCTGTTGAATCTGTACAGCACAGTTGAGCTCCTTGCTGGTCCGGCAGGCCGGTGCGGCCTGCGTTTCGGAGTCCCCCCAGCGAGCACTCGCCGTTCACATATGCGATCCGCGGACATGTGAGCGAACAATCCACAAGCTAGGTAAGCGCTTTCCCGCTGTCAACCCGCCGGTGAAACTTTCATGACTGCTGCTGTTGCCGTGCCGTTCGTCATCACGTTCCGTGACCGGCGGCGGCGTGCCGGGCGGAGGAGATGACGGCGTCCGAATCGGGAGTCGAAGAGACTTGGAACGGAATCCGGCGCTAGCGCGGTTCCCGCTGGTCGTGTAGCCGCTTGTGTCGGGGCCCTTGAAGTCCGGCACGCCGTTCTCGCGGACACCGAGCCGGGCCGACCGGGATCCTCGCCACAGAAGACGGCCTGGCCCGTGGGCGCGGAACCGCTCCGGGGTGTCGGCCGGTGGGCTTCAGAGCCTCCTGTCCGAGGAGTCGGCATCCCCGACGGCTTCAGGGTGCACAGGGCCTCAGGATTGTCCGCATGTCGCGGGGCAGAACCTGACCTCCGGGTAGCGCGATGACGGCTTGTCCAGGAGGGGCTGCCGCCGCGACCTCAGGTGCTGGTCGAGGAAGGCCGCCACGTACGTGCGGGTGAGCTCGGCGGCGCGCGCCGCAGGCAGGACGCCGGCGGTGGGCGTGATGCCGAGGGCGCCGGCCATCAGCGGGGCGTCGGTGAAGGACTGGTGTTCCGAGCCCGTCAGCACGAGCCAGCGCTTCCACCCGGTCAGCAGCTTCCAGTCGCGCTCCCACGAAGTGTCGCGACCGCCGGGGACGTGCTGCGGCGAACCCAGGAACATGAACGGCCGGGAGAACCCGCTCTTGGGGATGCGGGCGTAGGTGGTGCCGTCCATGTCGATCCCGGCCCGCACCCGGGAGTCCTTCAGCATGGCCGCCATGGCGCCGGCCCCGCCCATCGACTGGCCTGCCATCGCGATTTTGGAGCGGTCGATCAGGCTGGCGCCGTCCCACTTCGATGGGAGCTGGTCGAGGACGAAGGAGACGTCGGCCGCCCGGCCCTGGACCACCCCGGTGCCGAAGCCCGGGTCCGTGTCGCTGTCGCAGGCGAGGCATTCGGCGACCCGCCCGCCGGGGAAGGTGGTGGCGTAGTTCTCGTAGGTGTGGTCGATGCCGGCCACGACGTACCCTCGGCTGGCCAGGTCCTCGGCCAGGGACGTGAGAGTGATCATCGGATTGGTGAAGCCGGGGGAGATCACCACCAGCGGCAGGTTCCGGCCCGCGGGTTCGGCGTCTTTGATGGCGTTGGTTCGCGTCTTGCTGAGCGTGTCGTTCGGCACGCCCCCGATCCCCAAGCGCCTCAGGGTGAGCTCCGACTCCTTCGGCGTCATGTACGGCGCCCGCTGCCCGTCTCGCTGCTCGGTCGGATACCACAAGGTGACCTTGAGCTCCCTGGCGTCGACGTCGAGGTTCCAGGGATCGGGGCGGGAGGCGTCTTTCAGATACAGGGCGGTGGTGCCGACCAGATGGGCGCCTGTGGGGGCGGGCAGGGTGGCGGGGCCGGTCGGCGTGGCCGACGGGGCAGCGGACCGGGGCGGCGTGGGCGCGGAGCAGGCGGACGTGGCCAGGACGACCAGTCCCGCGGCGACTGCCAGGATCTGTCTCATCGAGAGGTCCCTTCACTTGTTCAGCAAGGTCAGGGCCTTGGCCAGCGCGGGGTCGCGTCCAGCGGCCGCGTCCTTCGGGGTCAGGGGCACGTGGTGGTCGGGCGGCACGCCGATCCGGTCGATCACCTCGCGGTTGGGCCCGAGGTGGTGCCTGGCGGGGAAGCTCAGGCTGGTGTTGTTGCCGAGCAGGTACGGCTGCGCCGGGCCGGAGATGACGCCGGCGGTTCTGGTGCCGACCAGCCGGCCGAGGCGCAGGTCCTTGACCGCGGAGCTGAAGTGCTCACACGCCGAGGCGCAACTGCGGTCGGTGAGCACCATCAGCGGCAGGTTGAGCAGCTCGACGGTGTTGTCGGTCCACAAGGTCTCGCACTTGGCGTCCACGGTGCACAGGTAGGCGGTGGCCTTTCCATGGGTGAACGCGCTCACCAGCCGGGTCGCCTCCGTGGGGCTGCCGCCGCCGTTGCCGCGCAGGTCCAGCACGACGCCGGTGAGCGTCCGGCCGGTGCGCAGCCTGGAGATCGCCTTGAAGACCCTGTTCGCGGAGTCGGGAGCGAACCCGCGCAACCGTACATAGGCGATGCTGTCGTCCAGCAGCTTCGACTGCACCACTTGCAGGGCGGCCAGATCTCGCTGATAGAGGCCGGGCTTGAGCGTCATGCTCCAGTGGCGGCCGGTGCTCTGTCGTAGCAGCCGCAGCCGCACCGGGCGCGCGTCGGGGTACTCGGGGTAGAGGACGGCGATCGCGGGGGTGGCCTTGCCGTCGACGAAGGGCGCCGATCCGTTGATCGATTCGATGACGTCGCCCGGGCGCAGTCCGGCGGCCCGCGCCGCGCCGCCCTGCACGGTGGTGACGAACAGCGGAGGGAGGGCGACGCCGGGGTTGCCGCCCACCTGCGGACCGTTGACGTTCGCCTGGAAACCCAGGCCGTAGCCGTCACCGTCGTAGTAGTCCGGCGGCCGTTTGACGTCGTGTGCCCAGCGGGCGTGGTTGTCGCCGAGGGCGGCCACGATGGCCTCAAGGGTGCCGACGGCCAGCTTGTCGCGCAGGTCGGGAACCCGATCGGTGATCTTGCGGTAGACGGCTTCGAAAGCGGTCCAGTCGGCTTTCCGGTCACCCGTCAGCGCCGGCATGCCCGCCTCGGGCAGGTCGCGCCCGTTGCGGTTGAGCTCCTGCGCCAGGGCGACGAATCCGGCGGTCAGCAACGAGCGGGCGTCCAGCGTGGCGCCGCTGTAGTAGTTGCCGAGGATGCAGAAGTACGCCTGCTCGATGACGTCGATCGTGGTGGCCGTCTCCGCCCCTGGAGCTCCCCGGGGTGCTGCGCAGACCGTACCGGCTGCCGTGCTCGCCTCGCTGCGCGGCGGCGCCGGCGCCGTGCAGGCCGCTGCGAGGAGGAGTGCGAGCCCGGCTGCCGCGGTCCTGATGACGGTCATGACAGGCGCCTGCGGATCCACCAGAAGCAGAACCAGGTGAGGCCGAGGGTGAGCAGGGCGTAGATTCCGGTCTCGGTCCACTGGAAGGGCCAGAAGCGCTCAAGGGGCTGGTAGGTCGCCTGCTGCCGGTAGCCGAGCCGGTTGATCTCGACTATGCAGCCGTCCCCGCCGCCCGCCGACGGTGCGCAGGGGCCCGACGTGGTGGAGACCGGGACGGCGCCTTCGCCGCCGGTGCCGAGCGTACGTCCGGACGGATCGACCAGGCTGGCGGACAGGACCCAGGCGCCCGCGTGGCCGGGAACGGCCGACCTCAGTTGAATATCCACATATCCGCCTCGGTCCCGATTTATACCGATGCCGTCCACGTTCGTCTTGCCGAGCTCGAAGGTCGAGGTGATCGGGGGCATCAGGTGGGGCCGGACCAGCAGCGGCATGGCGAGTTGGAACGCGGCGAAGACGGCCAGAGTGAGGGCCATGGCGGGCAGCGTGCGGCGCACCAGCATGCCCACGGTCACGCCAAGGACGAAGGTGAAGGCCGCATACCCCATCGGGGCGATGCCGCGCGCGCCGAACACCAGGGGAGCCATCAGGGCCAGGTTCTCAGCGGCTGATTTGTCCAGAGGGTCGGACCACCAGGTCACCATGAGGCCGCACAGGCCGGCGACGGCCACGGCGGTCAAGCCCATGAGCCCGAGCTTGACCGCCAGCCAGCGGCTGCGGGTGATGCTCTGGTTCCACACCATCAGGTGCGTGCCCGCCTCCAGCTCGCGGGTGATCAACGGTGCTCCCCAGAAGAGCCCGGCGAGGGCGGGCAGGAGCAGCACGACGAGAGTCAGGGCCATGAACGAGGTCTCATGCCCGCCGAAGAAGTGGTCGTAGAAGCGGTCGCAGGTGTTGTCCTGGGTGCAGGCCGCGATCCCGGCGGAGTAGTCGGAGACCAAGCCGGGGCCGGTCAGGGCCAGGGCGGTGGCGAGGATGACGAGCAGGGCGGCCATCGTCGCGGCCGAGCCGCGGAACTGGCGCCAGGTCAGCCAGATCATCGCTGCACCTCCAGGGCGACTCGCCGGTCCGTGGTGCGCTTGTCCATGTAGGCCAGGACGAGGTCTTCTAGGCTGAGCCGGCTGACCGTCCAGGCGGGATCGTGGATCGGGGCGTCGGTACGGACCACGAACGTGCTCTGCCGCTCGGTGTGACGCGCGGAGATCACGTGCTGGTCGGCGGGCAGCCGGTCAGGGGCGCGGCGCGGGCCGGTGAGCCGGTGATGCGTGGCCAGCAGCTTGTCGACCTCCCCGGCCATCTGCACGCGCGAGTCGACGAGCACGATCAGGAAGTCGCAGACCCGTTCCAGGTCGGAGACCAGGTGGGAGGAGAGCACCACGCTGAACTCATGCTCGACGGTGGCCTCCATCAGCCCCTGCAGGAACTCGCGGCGGGCCAGCGGGTCGAGCGAGGCCACGGGCTCATCCAGGATCAGCAGCTCGGGCCGCTTGGCCAGACCCAGGGTGAGGGCGAGCTGAGCACGCTGGCCGCCCGACAGCTTGCCTACCCGCTGGGCGGGATCGAGACCGAGTTGCGCGATCCGGTCCCGCGCCATAATGGCATCCCAGCGGGGGTTGAGCCGCGCTCCCAGCCGCAGGTGATCGGCGACGGTCAGCCCGGCGTAGACGGGGGTGTCCTGGGCGACGAACCCGACCCTGGCCAACTGCGCCGGGCCACTGGCGGGACGGCCGCCGAGCACGGTGATGCCGCCCGCCGTCGGTTCGAGCTGGCCGCTGGCCAGCTTCAGCAGCGTGGTCTTGCCGGCTCCGTTGGGGCCCACCAACCCGATGACGTGGCCCGCCGGGATGTCGATGGTGCACTCGCGCAGCGCCCAGCGCCTGCCGTATTTCCTGCCCAGTCCCTGGGCCTGTAGGACAGCGTTCACGCTATGTCCTCCTGAGCGGTGGTCCGAAAGGTGGTCATAAAGAGGGCCTCGATGCTTTCCTCGTCGAGGCCGGCCCGGCGGGCCTTGGCCAGCCAGCGCTGCAGTTCCAGGCGCAGCGGGCCGTGCGCGGCCAGCGAGGTGTCGGCGAGCGTCGCCGTCACGAACGTCCCCACCCCTGGCCGGGCGGCGACCAGGCCCTCGTGCTCGAGTTCCCGGTAGGCCTTGAGCACGGTGTTGGCGTTGATCGCCAGTTGCGCCACGGCCTCCTTGACGGTCGGCAGCCGGTCGCCTTCGCGCAGCAGGCCCAGCCGTAGCGCATGCCGTACTTGCTGGACCAGCTGCAGGTACGGCGAAACACCCGACCTGCCGTCCAGATGGAACTCGATCACTGGCTGCTCCATTTATCTAGCTTCCTAGGACTTTAGACTTCTACATGTTAAAGGATCATAAGGATCGTTGTCCCGGTATCGCCCGGCAGCCGAAGCGGCCCATCGCTCCTCGGCTTGACCGCAGCCCTACGCCGGGGGCAGATCTTTCCCCTGCCTCGCCGAACGACCGCTGCGGCAAATGCCGGATTCACTGCGGCAAGCTCATGATCGCGGCCGTGCTGACCTGTACCGCCTTCCTCGGTGGCCGAGGTCGAGGTGTACGCGCTTACCGCGGCAGAGCAGAAGGCTGGAAATGATGAGCGCGGGCACCGCCGACGTGATCCCCCTCGGCCAGGATCGCTCCGAGGCGTACGACGACGCGGTCGAGGCCTATCCGCGCTCAGCCGGGATCGGCGAGGCACCCAAGCGGATCTATCGCATCTCCTTGACGACGTGGGCCTGGCTCGCCTGCGCGGCGGCCGGCGACGTGGCCGGCCGCCGCGAGGCGGGATGCTTCTCTGGCCGCGGCGTCGTCACCGGTCATCGCGGGGGCGGGGGCCTAGTCGACCTCGGCGCTCCCGTTGACGCGGAGCTTGCGGCGGGCACGCTCGTAGAAGCTCGTGGTGCCGAGCCGGACCACCCACGCGGCGGCGCGCATCGCGGTGACGGTGAGCTCGTCCCCCGGCGACAGGTGCGCACCCACCGCGCCGTCCACCTCCAGGGCCAGCCGGCCGCTCGCCGGCAGCAGGCCGAGCACGACCCGCTCGTCCGCCGACAGCACGAGGGCCCGGTTGAACGACGAGTGCGCCGCGGCCGGGACCACGAGGAAGCCCTCGACCGTCGGCGACACGATGGGGCCGCCCGCGGAGAAGCTGTAGGCGGTCGACCCGGTGGGGGTCGCGACGATCACCGCGTCGGCCGCGTAACGCACGAAGGGATGCCCCTCCACGGTGATCGACATCGCGGACAGCCCGTGGCCCGGTATCCGCACCAGGGCGATGTCGTTGAACGCGGTCACCGAGGTGCCGTCGGGCAGGGTGGCCCGCACCGCCATCCGGGGTTCGACCGTGTAGGCGTTGTCGTCGATGGCCGACAGCGCGAAGGGCAGCTCGTCGACGTCGATCTCGGCGAGGAACCCCAGCTTGCCGAGGTTGACGCCGAGGATCGGAGTCCGCCGCCCCGAGATGAGCCGCATGGTGCGCAGCATCGTGCCGTCGCCGCCGAGGCTGACGAGCAGGTCGGCGCGGTCGACCAGGGTGGCGCCGTCGACGGACACCGCGCTGCAGTCGATGCGCCCGACCTCGTCGGGCAGCCCGAGCACCGTGACGCTGCGGGCGCGGGCCCACTCCACGATCGTGTCGATGGCCACCTTCGAATCGCGCTGCGGGTGCAGAACCAGTCCCACGGTCTTGACCATCCCCATGGCTCACACTGTACGGCGATTCGCCGTCGGTCCCGCGCGGTGAAACCCCGGCGCGCTGCCACCCGCCCGCGGCCCGGTGCTCGCCGGGGCCCGGCGGGAACGGGGGGTGTTCCAAACTGAACACACAGTGAAATGCCAGGAAAGATGGGTAGCCTGCCTGGGCATGAAGTGGCAGCGTAAGGCCAACGACGCCCTTGTCAGGCTTACCGGATTCCAGCTTAACCGGGTAGGAAAAGTCGGCTCGTCGGCGGATGCGGGGGCCCCGGCCGCGGAGGAGCCGTTCGGTCCGCCCGCCGACCCGAAAGTCGACCGGCTGCTGGTGGCGCCGGTCTTCGTCCTCTCGCCGGTGAGGTCCGGCTCCACGCTCCTGCGGGCGATGCTCAACGCCCACTCCATGCTGCACGCCCCGCACGAGCCGCACGTGCGGAGGCTGAGGGTGGAGTTCGGCACCTCGCTGGCGGAGCGGGCGATGAAGGCGCTCGGCCACAACCGGGCCGACCTGGAACACCTGCTGTGGGATCGGGTGCTCCACCGCGAGCTGGTCAGGAGCGGCAAGACGTTCTTCGTGGACAAGACACCGGCCAATGCCTTCGCCTACCGGCGCGTCGCCGCGTGCTGGCCGGACGCCAGATTCGTCTTCCTGCTGCGCCACCCGGCGTCCATCGCCAGGTCGTGGTACGAGGCGGGGGCGGGCAGGCGGACGCCGGAGGAGGCGGCACTCGACGCCCTGCGTTACATGAAGGCGGTGCAGCGGGCACGGGGGGCACTCAGCGGGTGCACCGTGCGTTACGAGGACCTGACCGCCGACCCCGAGGCCGAGGCGCGCCGCGTCTGCGACTTTCTGGGAGTTCCCTGGGAGCCGGAGATGCTGGCCTACGGCGAGCAGACCGTGCTGGAGAAGGGGCTCGGCGACTGGAAGGACAAGATCCGGTCGGGACGGGTGCAGCCCGGGCGCGACCTGCCGGGTCCGGAGGAGATACCCGACCCGCTCCGGCCGATGTGCGAGAGCTGGGGATATCTGCCGCCTGCCACGGAGCCCACATGACGGCGCCGGAGACCACGAGGATCCGCTACCTGCTGCTGCACGCGTACGGCATGGGCGGGACGATCCGCACGGTGATCAACCAGGCGAACGCGATGGTCGCGGCCGGCCATGAGGTCGAGATCGTCAGCGTGGTACGGCGGAAGGAGAGACCCCAGTTCGAGATCGACCCGCGCATCCGTCTCCTGACGCTGTCGGACCAGCGTGAGGGCAGGCCCGTCGACTCCATGGGGCGGCGGGTGTGGCGGTGGATCCGAGGCAGGATCGTGCCCGCCGGCGAGTTCGCGGCCTCCTACTTCACCGAACGCGTGGAGCGGGCCGTCATCGACTACGTCTCCGCGCTCACCGACGGCGTCCTGGTGACCACCCGCCCCGCCCTGAACCTCATCTCGGCCCGCCGTGCTCCCGCGAGCGTCGTCAAGGTCGGGCAGGAGCACATGAACCTGGCCACCCACTCCGAGGCGGTCCGCTCGGAGATCGGCCGCCATTACGGCAGGCTGGACGCGGTGGTCGTGCTCACCGAGACCGACAGGAGGGAGTACCAGGCGCTCCTGCCCGCCACGCGCGTCGAGCGCGTCCCCAACGCGGTCGGCTCCGTGCGCCGGACACCCTCCAGGAAAGACGACAGGCTCGTGATCGCGGCCGGGCGGCTGGTCGGGCAGAAGGGCTTCGATCTGCTGATTCCCGCGTTCCGGCAGGTTGTGGACCGTCACCCGGACTGGCGGCTGCGCATCTACGGCACCGGCAAGAAGAAGGGGCAGTTGCGCGCGCTCCTGAAGGAGTACCGGCTGGGGGACAACGTCACCCTGATGGGACGGACCGATCGTCTCGACGAGGAACTGGCCAGGGCCTCCTTCTACGTCCTCAGCTCGCGGTTCGAGGGGTTGCCGATGGTGATGATCGAGGCGATGACCCACGGGCTGCCCGTGGTGGCCTTCGACTGCCCGACCGGCCCGGCCGACGTGCTCACCCCCGAGGTCGACGGGCTGCTCGTCCCTCCCCGCGACATCGACGCGTTGGCGGCGGCGATGGTCCGGCTCATCGAGGACAGGGAGCTGCGGCGGCGGATGGGAGCGGCCGCGGCCGTCGCCGCGCACGACTACACCCCCGAAGCGGTCATACCGCTCTGGGAGAAACTGTTCGCCGAACTGCTGGACCGAGGACCGAAACAGTCAGGCTGACCTGATCCGCTGGCTTCCCTCGCTTCTCGTGAATTTAGCGAAAAATCCATTCTTTAGTGCCTGCCGGCGCCCTGCTGCGAGGGTGCCTGCGGGATGAAGGCGACCTCCGTGCCGCGGACCCTGCCGATCGTGGGTGCTTCCTGGCCTTTTCCCTGTTCTGTCGGTGAATGACGGGTGCATGGCTGAGATGAGAAATATCAGCCGACCTGGCGGGCAGGGGGAATCGAGGCGGATCCGCAGCCTGCCGGGACTCCGGTACGGGCCTGGGTGGCGTCGAGAATAAGACATTCAATATTTTTCGGGCATTTGACGATGGAGTCTTTGTTTATTGTTGGCTCGATCGTATTCAATGCTTGACAATATATTTAAGGGCAACCCAAAATTGAGGCGTCCATGATGGCGGGTCGAATTCGGATCCGCGCATCGGGAGGTCAGTATTCTGCCGTTTCTGTCGCGGTTGACTGACGTTTCCTCCTGGTTGATTCATGTCTTCGCTTCCCCTGTTGGTACGAGCACGGATCGGTGGTGTGTGTTGTGACGGAGTTCGAGGCTGGCCGGTCGCAGCTGAGTCTGAGTACGGACGCCGCGCGTAACCTGGCGACGACGACCAAGTCGACTCCCCAGATGCAGGAGATCACCTCGCGGTGGCTGCTGCGGATGCTTCCCTGGACGCAGGTGTCGGGCGGCACCTACCGCGTCAACCGGAGGCTGACCTACACGATCGGCGACGGGCGGGTGAGCTTCACCAATGCCGGATCGCAGGTGGCGGTCATCCCCGCCGAGCTGTGCGAGCTGCCCCTGCTGCGCGGGTTCGACGACTCCGACACCCTCGACGCGCTGGCGGGCCGGTTCGTCCAGCGGGAGTTCCGGGCCGGCGACGTGCTCGCGGAGTCGGGGCAGCCGGCCGACGAGGTGGTGCTCATCGCGCACGGCAAGGTCAACAAGGTCGGCACCGGGCCGTACGGCGACGAGATCGTGCTGACGGTGCTGGCCGCGGGTGACCACTTCGGCGACGAGACGCTGGTCGGCACGGACGGCGAGTGGTCGTTCACCGCGAGGGCGGTCACCAGCGGCACGGCGATGGTCCTGCCCCGGCACGCGTTCCTGGAGCTGGCCGAGCGTTCCGAGGAGCTCCAGGCCCATCTGCGGCGGCGGGAGACCGCCACCAGCGGGCCGCAGAACAAGTACGGCGAGGCCGCCGTCGAGGTGGCCGCCGGGCATGCGGGAGAGGCCGACCTGCCGGGCACGTTCGTCGACTACGAGCTCAGCCCGCGCGAGTACCAGCTGAGCGTCGCGCAGACGGTCCTGCGGGTGCACAGCCGGGTGGCCGACCTCTACAACGACCCGATGGACCAGGTCGAGCAGCAGCTCCGGCTGACGATCGAGGTGCTGCGCGAGCGGCAGGAGCACGAGCTGATCAACAACCGCGAGTTCGGGCTGCTGCACAACGCCGACCTCAAGCAGCGGATTCACACCCGCAGCGGGCCGCCCACCCCCGACGACCTCGACGAGCTGCTCAGCCGCCGCCGGAGCACGAGCTTCTTCCTGGCACACCCGCATGCCATCGCCGCCTTCGGCCGCGAGTGCAACGCGCGCGGGCTCTACCCGCAGGGCGTCGACGTCGGCGGTAGCGGGGTGCCCGCCTGGCGTGGCGTCCCCATCTTCTCCTGCAGCAAGATCCCCATCACCGGCACCCGCACCACGTCGATCCTGGCCCTGCGCGTCGGCGAGGACAACCAGGGCGTCATCGGCTTGCACCAGACCGGCATCCCCGACGAGTACCAGCCCAGCCTGTCGGTCCGGTTCATGGGCATCAGCGAGAAGGCGATCATCTCCTACCTGGTCAGCGCCTACTACTCCGCGGCCGTCCTGGTGCCCGACGCGCTCGGCATCCTGGAAGACGTCGAGATCGGCCACTGAGGCCGGAGTCTCCGGTCCTGACGGACGCGTTTCCCGCGGGCCCGCCCGGGCCCGGCACCTCGGCCGTGCTGGCCGCATCGCTTCTTGGAACGGCCGAGTTAGGAAGAGCAAGGATGACGACCACTGAGATGAGGACGGACGGGCGGTCCGCGGACGAGGTGCTGATCTGGAGCCGGAACATGGTCGAGGCGACCCTGCGTCCGGCGATCGACAGGCTGTCGGCCCCGATGAGGCGCATCGCCGGTTATCACTTCGGCTGGTGGGACGAGCAGGGCCGGCCGTCCGCGACCGGTGGGGGCAAGGCGCTCCGTCCCGCGCTGGCCCTGCTGTCGGCCGAGGCCGTCGGGGGTGCCGCGGCCCTGGCGCTTCGACCGGCGGCGGCGGTCGAGCTGGTGCACGACTTCTCTCTGTTGCACGACGACGTGATGGACGGTGACCGGACCCGCCGCCACCGTCCCACGGCCTGGGCCGTCTTCGGTGTCAGCCCGGCCATCCTGGCCGGTGACGCGCTGCTGACGCTGGCCTTCGACGTGCTCGCGACCGGCGGGCATGCGATCACGGCCGAGGCGACCCGGGTCTTCGGCACCGCGGTTCAGGAACTGCTTGAGGGCCAGAGCGCGGACGTCGCGTTCGAGGAACGTCACGACGTCGGGCCGGCCGAGTGCCTGGGCATGGCGGCCGGCAAGACCGGCGCCCTGCTGGGGTGCGCCTGCGGGCTCGGCGCCCTGTTCGGGGGTGGCGGTCCAGAGCAGGTCGAGCACTTCACCGCCTTCGGCAGGGACCTGGGGCTGGCGTTCCAGCTCGTCGACGACCTGCTTGGCATCTGGGGAGATCCCGAGGTGACAGGCAAGCCGGCCCACTCGGATCTGCGTAGCCGGAAGAAGTCCATCCCGGTCGTCGCCGCCCTGACCTCGGGCACCCCTGCCGGACATGAGCTGGCCGGTCTCTACCACCGGGAGCGGCCGCTCTCCGGCACCGACCTGATCCGCGCGGCCGAGCTCGTCGAGGCCGCGGGTGGGCGGGCCTGGACCCAGCTGGAGGCCGATGAGCTGCTCGCGCGGGCCCTGCGTCATCTGGGGGCCGCGGGCGCGCTGCCCCGGCCCGCCGCCGAGCTGGCCGCACTCGCCCGTCTCGTCACCCGCCGCGACCGCTGATCGGAACCGTCACAGGTTCATGTCACCTGCCGTGACCGTGGGCCGGAGCCGTTCCACGGTTCCGGCACGGTCGTGGCCGCCGGTCGGTGCCGCTACCGGGCGGCTCCCCTCCGGTCGTCGTGCCCGCTCACCTGCCCAGGAGGTGGGGGGATCAACCGGTGACACCACTCACAGACCACGGGCCGGGCCATCACCGTCAGGAGACGACGGCGGAGGCCCGGGTCGCCCCGGGCCTCCGCGTCGGCTGCCGTCAGGCGGGGCTACCGGCGGTAGTAGTTGTACACGCGTACCCGGTCGGACCAGCTCCTGCTCTCGGAGAGGTCGTCGGTCCCGTCGAAGATCGCGCGGTACTCACCGCTCTTGGTGGCGCGGGCCTTGGCGCGGAACGTGCCCTTCCAGCCGGTGTCGGCGGAGGTCACGAACTTCCAGGCACTGGAGCCGCGCTTGCGGAAGTAGATCTCCACCTCCTCGCCCCGCACGTCCTTCCAGCGGTGGTCGTTGACCTGGAGGCGACCGGTGAAGTAGACCCAGCGGCCCTTGCGGACGGACTCGGGACTGGCGGAGAACTGGTAGACGCGGGTCTCGGCCTTCTCCTTCTTCTCGTGCTTGACGGAGAAGTTGACCTCGTCGGTGACCTTCTTGCCGTCCTTGTCGTACGCGTCGGCGATGGCGACCCAGCGGCCCTCGAAGTCGGAGGCGTCGAAGCTGGTCGTGAAACGCCACAGGTCGCCCTGGTGGAAGATCCGGGGCTCGCGCGCGTCCTGGGTGCGCAGCTGGTCGGAGACCGGCTTGAGGCGCAGTTCGACGCGCTCGGCCTCGGTGGTGCGGACCTCGATGGTGACCCTCGTGTCGTCGTCACCCTGCACGACGACCGGATTGGGGTTGACGCTGTCGATGCGCACACTGAGGGCGGCTCGCTCCGCGTAGGCCGTTCCGGCGGACATGAGCAGCGAGCCGCTCACGGCTGCGGACAGCAGGCCGATGGCGATTCGTTTCATCAAGATTATTTCCTTTTCTCCCCGTTGGCGGAGGCGGTCGGGAGTGACCGTCTCCTCCCCATAAGACGGCTCAGAAGTAAGTGATGTTGCCCAAAGCCCCAAAAAAAGTAGCTTTAAGTCTCCGTAAGGTAATGTTTCTCTGCGGGAATGGGCAGGTCAATGGCCGGTCGCCGCCGTCAGAAAAGTTTTTTCCACAAAAAGAGATATGTCCGATTTGCCGGGAATAAGGGCCGGGGTGGCGCGCGGTGCCCGCTCGGGGTGGCCTGACACTAAATCGGACATATCGGACATGACGTCGCGGCCGCCGAGGGCGGATAACGTTTACGCATGAGTGCCACCATCGTCGCCAAGGATCTGGCCGCCGGACACGGCGACCGAGCGCTTTTCACCGGGCTCGACCTGGTGGTCGCCCCGGGCGACGTCGTCGGCCTGGTCGGGGTGAACGGCGCGGGGAAGTCCACCCTGATGCGGATCCTCGCCGGGCTGCTGCCTCCCGAGCACGGCTCCGTACGGCTCAGCCCGCCCTCGGCGTCGGTCGGCTACCTGCCGCAGGAGCGCGAGCGCCGGGCGGACGAGACGGTCGCGGACTTCCTGGCCCGCCGCACCGGGGTGGCCGCCGCGCAGCGCGCGCTGGACGCCGCGACCCAGGGGCTGGTCGAGGGCCGTCCGGGGGCCGACGACGAGTACGCCGCGGGTCTGGAGCGCTGGCTGGCCCTGGGCGGTGCCGACCTGGAGGACCGCGCGGGGGAGGTGGTCGCCGAACTCGGCCTCGCCGTGGAGCTCGACCGGCCGATGACGGCGCTCTCCGGGGGGCAGGCGGCGCGGGCGGGCATGGCCTCCCTGCTACTCAGCCGCTACGACGTCTTCCTGCTGGACGAGCCCACCAACGATCTCGACCTGGAGGGGCTGGAGCGGCTCGAACGCTTTGTCACCGGTCTGCGCGCTGGGACCGTCCTGGTCAGCCACGACCGCGAGTTCCTGGCCAGGACCGTGAACCGGGTCGTCGAACTCGATCTCGTCCAGCGGTTGATCCGCCTGCACGGCGGCGGCTACGAGGCGTACCTCGCCGAGCGTGAGGTCGCCCGCCGGCACGCTCGCGACGAGTATGAGGAGTACGCCGGCACCGTCGCGGCCCTCAAGCAGCGCGCCGGGATCCAGCGTGCCTGGATGGAGAAGGGCGTCAGGAACGCGCGGCGCAAGGCGACGGACAATGACAAGATCGGCCGTAACCTCCGTGCCGAGACGACCGAGAAGCAGGCCGCGAAGGCCCGCCAGACCGAGCGGATGATCGAGCGGCTGGAGGAGGTCGAGGAGCCCCGCAAGGAGTGGGAGCTCCGGATGGAGATCGCGGTCGCCCCCCGCTCCGGAGCCGTCGTCGCGACGCTGCGCGAGGCCGTGGTCCGGCGCGGCGCGTTCGCTCTCGGCCCGGTGAACCTGCAGATCGGCTGGGCCGACCGGGTGGCGGTCACCGGTGCCAACGGCTCGGGCAAGTCCACGCTGCTCGCCGCGCTCCTGGGCCGGATCCCGCTTCAGGAGGGAGGTGCCTCACTCGGTCCCGGCGTGGTCGTCGGCGAGGTGGACCAGGCACGCGGGCTGTTCCTCGGCGACGAGCCCCTGGTGGACGCCTTCGGGGCCGCCGTGCCCGACATGGCCCCCGCCGACGTCCGTACGCTGCTGGCCAAGTTCGGGCTGCGCGCCGCGCATGTGCCGCGCCCGGCCGTCACCCTGTCGCCGGGGGAGCGGACCAGGGCGGCGCTGGCGCTGCTCCAGGCGCGCGGGGTGAACCTGCTCGTGCTCGACGAGCCGACCAACCACCTGGATCTGGCCGCGATCGAACAGCTGGAGTCCGCGCTCGCCTCCTATCCCGGTACGCTGCTGCTGGTCACCCACGACCGCCGGATGCTGGACGCGGTGCACACCACCCGGCGCATCCACGTCGACGCCGGTCGGATCACCGAGAGCTGAACGGGACGGCTACCGGCACCTTGACTCTTGACGTAACTTTCGCAAGTTTACGCAAGTAATTGCTTCCCTTGCCTTATAGTTTCATCATGACGCGACGGCTTGCAGAAGTGGCCAAGAAGGTCGGGATGAGCGAGGCGACGGTCAGCCGCGTGCTCAACGGGAAGCCCGGGGTGTCCGAGGCGACCCGCGAGGCCGTTCTCACCGCGCTCGACGTGCTCGGCTACGAGCGGCCGACCCAGCTGCGGGGTGACAGGGCGAGGCTGGTCGGGCTCGTCCTCCCCGAGCTGCAGAATCCCATCTTCCCCGCTTTCGCCGAGGTGGTCGGCGGGGCGCTGGCCCAGCAGGGGTTCACCTCCGTGTTGTGCACCCGCACGCTGGGCGGCGTCTCCGAGGCGGAGTACGTCGACCTGCTGCTCCAGCAGCAGGTGTCGGGTGTGGTGTTCGCCGGAGGCCTGTTCGCCCAGGCGGACGCCTCGCACGAGCACTACGAGCTGCTGCGGGAGCGGCGCCTGCCGACCGTGCTGGTGAACGCCGCCGTCGCGCATCTCGCCTTCCCGCAGGTCTCCTGCGACGACGTGGCCGCCGCCGAGATGGCGCTGGGCCATCTGCGGTCGCTGGGCCACGAGCGGATCGGCATGGTGCTCGGCCCCCCCGATCACGTGCCCTCGCGGCGCAAGCTGGACGCGGCGGGGCTCGACCCGGAGTTCGTGGAGCACACCATGTTCTCCCTGGAAGGCGGGCACGCGGCGACCGCGCGGCTGATCCGCAAGGGCGTGACCGGCGTCATCTGCGCCAGCGACGTGATGGCCCTGGGGGCGATCAGGGCGGCCCGCAGGGCGGGGCTCTCCGTGCCCGGAGACGTCTCGGTGATCGGCTATGACGACTCCGCGCTGATGAACTGCACGGACCCGCCGCTGACGACGCTGCGCCAGCCGATCGACGCGATGGGGCGCGCGGTCGTCGACCTCCTCGCGGCCCAGATCGACAAGGCGCTGGTCCCGGCCGACGAGCTGCTGTTCGAGCCCGAACTGGTGGTCAGGGCCTCGACCGGCCCGGTGAAACGCTGAGGGAACTCGCTGTTTCCACAGTCGTTTGTCGCTAACTTCCTTATTTGCGTTAGAGCATTGCGGAAACATGCTTTAAAACAGGGATTTAGTGTTCAAGAATTCCTGAAATTTGCAGCTCAGGTGTTGGCCTCCACCGCCGGTCAGTCCATCGGCGGGCGATGTGCTCACTCTGGGACGTCGTGGGGCTTGTCCGGCACTTTGGTCGTTACTGAGCCATCTACGGGCCGCCCTTTTACCGTTTTGGTCACGCTGCGTAGTTACTGATCTCTTAAGGTGATCGCAGCGGGTGTGGAAGATCCATTACTTGCTCATCCCCCCGAAGACTCCGTCATTCGGAAGGAAGAGACCTTGCGTAAGAGATTCGCCGCACTCACCTCGGCGGGGGCGGGCGCCTTGCTGTTCATCCTGGCGGCGCCGGCGGTGGCGGCCCCCAGCGCCGACACCATCGTCACGTTCACCGTGACGGCGGGAAGCCTGGACATCACCGCGCCGGCCGGTCCGACCAACATCGGCTCCGCCGCTCCTGCCGGCACGGTCACCGGGCAGATCGGCCCGGTGTCGGTCTCCGACACCCGCGGCGGGGCCACCTCGCTCTGGACCGCGTCGGTGTTCGCGACGGACTTCACCGTCGACGACCTGACCGTTCCCTTCGCCGCGGTGCAGTACTGGTCCGGCCCGGCGACCGCCACCACCGGCGGCGGCACCTTCACCCCCGGCCAGCTCACGGCAGGCGACGCCGTCACGCTGACCGGTACGACGGAGACCGCCGTGACGGCCTTCGGCCACACGGGGGGCACCGGCGGTAGTACGGCCACCTGGAACCCCACGTTGATCGTCAACGTCCCCATCACGGCCGAGCTGGGCGCCTACAGCGGGACGGTGACACATCAGGTGGCGTAACCGGCTCGCTGGAGCGTTCATACCGACGCTGCTGGCCGCGCTGTTCTCCGGCGCGGCCGGCGCGAGCCCGGTCACCACCGACCCCCGGGGCACGATCGGCATCCGCCTCCTTGAGGCGCCGGTCAGCCACCGCAACGACCCGCGCGCGCTCTCCTACATCGTCGACCATCTCCATCCGGGCACCACCATCCAGCGAAAACTGGAGGTTTCCAACACCTCCAAGAGGACCCAGCACATCCGCCTGTATCCGGCCAGTGCCGACATCGTGCGGAACACTTTCAGCGCGCCGCCGGGACAGGTCCAGAACGAGCTGGCGAGCTGGATATCACTCGACCACCCCTCGATCGACGTGGCACCGGGCGGCAAGGAGGTCGCGCAGGTAAAGATCGCAGTGCCGCCCGCCGCCTCGCGCGGCGAGCGGTACGGCGTCGTCTGGGCGGAGAGCGTGGCCGAACCCGACGTCACCAACCCCGTGCGCGTCATCAATCGTGTCGGGATCCGCGTCTACCTCGACGTCGGGAACGGTGGCGACCCGCCTTCGGACTTCCGGGTCGAGAACCTGACCCCCAAGCGCGGCACGGACGGCAGCCCGCAGGTGGCGGCACTGGTCCGTAACACCGGTGAGCGGACGCTGGACATGAGCGGGACGCTGGCGCTGTCGGACGGACCGAGTGGCCTGCAGACCGGGCCCTTCCCCGCCGACCTGGGAGTCACGCTGCTTCCGGGGGCCGCCGCTCCGGTGATCGTGACCCTGGACCCGCAGGTGCCGGCAGGGCCCTGGAAGGCGAAGCTGACCCTGATGAGCGGCATGGTGAAACGGGCGGTCACCGCCACCATCACCTTCCCCGCGACGGGCACGGGCCCGCCTGTCACGCCCGACCAGGACTACCTGCCCATGGCGGGGCTGATCGCGGGACTGGTCGTGCTGCCCGCGACGGCACTCGGATTCATGGTGCGCCGCAGGCGCCGGGCCGCCTCCCCGGTGAGCTGACGCTCTCACCGGGGAGGGCGGCTCCGGCCGTCGGTCACTTCGAGACGTAGAGGACCTTCCAGGTGCCCTCGTACAGGCAGTTCAGCGAGGGCTTGGAAGCCTTGGCCTCCGAGCAGACCTTCAGCTCGACCTCGTAGAGGTCGCGCTGGGTGAACGAGAACGACTTCGGAGTGCCGTACGAGCAGTCGACGACACTGTGGTGCTTGAACGGCAGGTTCCCGTCCGCGGTCCGGTAGGTGAGGCGGAAGACCGCCCAGCCGCAGGAGGGCCCCTTGGTCAGGTCGTAGACCTTGCCGGAGATCCGGCCCGTCGCGGCGGCCGGGATGTCGGCGTGGTCCTCGCCGGTGACCGTCAGCGAGCCGTGTGTCTTGGCCTTCCGGCCGGGAGCGTACCGGACGCCCCACTGGATGGTGCCCTGGGTGGCGCTCTGCGCGGCCGTCGTGTCCTCGGTGGGGCCGGTCGAGGCCTGGGCGGCCACTGGGGCGATCGATATGAGAGCGGCGGCGAGGGCGAGTGCTGTCAGGGAACGGGTGATCGTCATGGGAGGGGTTCCTTTCCGGCTGCGATGCCCACAGTCTGAATTGGGCTGCTTTCAATCGGGTTGACCGCCATCTGCAAACGAGTATCAGCCGCCTATCAGGGGGAAGGGGAACCGGCAGGAGGTAGGCACATGGAAGCGCTGGGAATCGACATCGGCGGGTCGGGAATCAAGGGTGCGCCGGTGGACGTCACCACGGGACGGCTGACGCGAGAGCGGTTGCGCATTCCCACACCGAAGCCCGCCAAGCCCAGAGCGGTGGCCGAAGTGGTGGTGCGGATCGTCCGGCACTTCGACTGGGACGGGCCGGTGGGTGTGACCTTTCCTGGAGTCGTGATCGACGGGGTCGCCGGCTCGGCCGCCAACGTGGACAAGGACTGGATCGGCACGAACGTGCGAGAGCTGTTCTCCGCGGAGACCGGCCTGCCGACGACGGTGCTCAACGACGCCGACGCGGCAGGCCTGGCCGAGGTGGGGGCAGGGGCGGCCAAGGGCAGATCGGGGGTGGTCATGCTGCTGACCTTCGGCACCGGGATCGGCAGTGCCCTGCTCATGGACGGCCGTCTGGTGCCCAACACCGAGCTCGGCCACCTGGAGATCAGGGGCAAGGAGGCGGAGAAGCATGCCTCCGCCCACGCGCGGGAGGCACACGACCTCGGCTGGGACGAGTGGGCCGACCGGGTGACCGAGTATCTCGAACACCTTGAGGTGCTTTTCTCTCCCTCGCTGTTCGTCATCGGCGGAGGGATCAGCAAGAAGGCCGACAGGTTCCTGCCCCGGATCAAGATACGTACCCCGATCGTCCCCGCGGCTCTCCAGAACGAGGCGGGCATCGTGGGCGCGGCCATGGCGGCCTTGCGAAAGCAGCAGAACCGGCCCGCCTAGCCGGCCGCGGTGACGCTGCTGTCAGAACGCGGGACTGTGCCGGCCGCTGAGCGCCGCTGCCGCCGACGCCTGCTGAGCGGGGCCGGTCACGCTGTTTCGGCGCTGAGGGTCTGTGCCACGGGCCGGCGGGCCGCCAGGCGTGCGGGCAGGGCGGTGAGTGCCGCCGTCGCCAGGAGAGTCGCGAGTGCGGCGCCGAGCAGCCAGGAGGAGGGGGGTTCCGCCGCATTCCTGGCGGCGAAGAGCGAGAGCAGGCCGATGCCCAGAGGGATGCCGATGATGGCGCCGGCCAGCGCGGGCAGGAGCTGGGCGGTGGACAGTCCCGCGGTGATCTGCCCTGGGGTGGCGCCGAGCGTACGTGCGATGGCCATGTTCGCCCGGGCCTCCATGGCAGTGGTCCAGGTGAGCGTGATGGTGTTCACGACGGCGAGTGCGATCAGCAGGATGGTGACGGCGAGCATCAGCCGGCGGTCGTGCTCGCCGCGCAGGTTGGGCAGGACGGAGGAGCCATCCAGGCCGTAGCCCCTCTCCTGCTGGGCGTAGAGGGTCAGCAGGGCGACGATCGCGATCACCGTGGTGGCGGTGGAGCACGCCTGCAGCACGGCGCGGCCCGGCCGGCGGGCGGTCAGCCGCAGCCCGAGCAGCAGCGGCGTGGGCAGCAGCGCGGACAGCGCGGTGAGCCAGGGTCGGTGACGGGGCTGGTGCGCGGTGACGGTCAGCGCCGTGACGGTCGCCGTACGACTGGCCCGCAGCGCGTGGGACGCAGCGTGGACAGCACCGCCACCGCCACGGCGAGGACGGTCGCCGCCGCGACGGTGGCGGCGGTCACCCCGACCGCGTCGCCGATCCGGCTGGCGGTGGGGCTGGCGATGGCGGGCACGGCCAGGCGGGCGATCACCAGCCCCAGCGTGTCGCCGACCAGCGCCAGCGCCAGGTACTCGGTGAGCAGGACGGCGGCGATCAGACCCGGGGCGGCGCCGACGGCCTTGAGCAGCCCGGCCCGGCGCGTCTGCTCGACGGCGCGTCCCGCGGCCAGCGCCGCCACTCCGGTGATGGCCAGGAAACTGAGCAGCCAGCTGCCGACGACCAGGATCGGCTGGCTGTCCTTGAGGATGACCATGTCCTGTTCGGCGGTGAACTGCCAGGAGCGGAAGTTGATCCAGATGGTGGAGTCGCGGTGTGCGTCGCGGAAGGCCTCGGTGGCGGCGGGGTCGCGCAGCTTGAGGTCCAGGGCCATGGTCACCGGGAGATCTTGGGACGATGCCAGTGTCCGGGCATCCGATCGGGTCATCCAGGCCAGGCCGCTGTAGTCGCTCCCCCCGCCGTACGGGCCGATCTGCGCCGCCCAGGGGTAGATGGAGGTGGCCGCGGTGACAGCGATCCCGACGACGGGGTACGACCGGCCGGCGATGATGACGCGGTCGCCGACGCCGACGCCCAGCGCGGTGGCGAAACCGCGTTCGAGGACCGTGCCGCCGGAGCGTACCCAACGACCCGAGGTCACCAGCGGCCGGTTGACCGCGCCGGGCGTCTCGGCGAAGCCCTGCACCACCACTGAGGACGAGGTGGAATCGCGCGTGGTCAGGTCGGCGTAGACGATGCGATAGGGGCCATGGTGGGCGACTGCTTCGGGATCGTCCGCCAGCGAGGCCAGAGCCGGGGTCACGGCCGGGCCGGAGGCGGGAGAGAGCGCCACCACGTCCGGCCCGGCGGTGGCCGCGCGGGTCTGCTCGTACAGCGCGTCGCTCACGCCGCGCAGGGACAGGCCCAACGCCAGGGTGGCGGTTGCCACGGTGACCGCGAGCAGAAGCATCGCGGCCTGGACCTTGTGCCGGCGCACGTCGGCCAGTACCAGGCGCACGACGAGCACGATGGAGCCCATGACGTTCAGCCCTCCAGCCCGATCAGGCCGCCGAGCCACCCGGTGCCGGTGCCGGCCAGCCGGGTGTCGTCGACGAACATCCCGTCGCGCATCGAGATCAGCCGGTCCGCGGTGGATGCGACCCGTTCGTCGTGCGTGACGATCACGAGGGTCTGCCCCGCGGCACGCAGATCTTCGAAGATCCTCAGCACATCGAGGGTCGCCGCGGTGTCGAGGTTGCCGGTCGGCTCGTCGGCCAGGACGACCAGCGGGTCGTTGGCCAGCGCACGGGCGATGGCGATCCGCTGACGCTGCCCACCGGACAGCTGCGACGGCAGATGCCGGGCACGGTCGGCGAGCCCGACCCGTTCCAGCAGCAGGCTCGCGCGGCGCCTGGCCTGGCGGCGCGAGCGCCCGGCCAGCAGCACGGGCAGCTCCACGTTCTCGGCCGCCGACAGCTCCTCCACCAGATGGAAGGCCTGGAAGACGAACCCCACCGACCGGCGCCGCATGCGCGCCAGAGCCCGCTCGCTCAGCGTGTCGACGCGCCGCCCGGCCAGCCACACCTCTCCATCGGTAGGCCGCTCCAGGCCACCCAGCAGGTGCAGCAGAGTGGATTTTCCGACTAGCAGAATAGGTACCACAAGGGCAAAGGGCGGCGAATCGGGAGGTACTGGCCATGACATGTCTGTTGGAGCGCGGCGCCAGGGCAACGGTGGACTACTGCCGGATCAGCTTGGACAGGTCCGGCGCAGCCGAAGGTGTGGAGTCTCAGCACGACGAGAACGAAGACGCCGCCATTGAACTGGACGTTGACATCACCCGGACCTACACCGATAACGACGTGTCCGCGTTCAGTGGCGTAGAGCGGCCCGAGTACAACCGTCTGATCTCCGACATGAAGGCCGGGCTAATCGGTCTTGTCATCATCTGGCACGCCAACAGGTTGCACCGCACGAGTGAGGAGGTGAACCCCTTCATCAAGCTCGCACGTAAGCACGGTGTCCGCCTGTACTCCACGACCAAAGGCGGTTTCTACAACCTGGAGAAGGCATCAGGCCGCAAGGAACTACGAGACGACACCAGCGCAGCCGAGTACGAGAGCGAGCACCGAGGAGAACGGGTCACCATCGCGCGCAAGCGGCAGGCCCGCCAGGGCGCCTACGGTGGCGGATTCCGCCCCTACGGATGGGGTGTGGACACCGGGCGCGTGCGAAGCGTGTGTGTCAACCCCAAGGCCCCGCCCATGGACCGCCGCTACGAAGACCGCCCGGTGTTGGACATGTCCCAGCACAACGAAGCCGAGACAGCAGAGATCCGCCGATGGGCCAGTGCCCTACTGTCTGGCGTTCCTATGGGTCAGGTCTTGCGCGATCTCGCCGAACGCAACGTGCCGACAGCGGTCCAGAGCGACGGCCGCATTCTGCGCCGGAACCGTAAGCCGGTCGAGGTCAAGGGGTGGAACTCCAACACCGTCCGAGGCATTCTCACCCACCCCCGCACGTCCGGTCACATGATCTACCAGGGCGAGATCATCCGGCGCGACGTATTGCCCCCCATCTTGCCCGAGGACATCCGCCAAGCCTTGATCACGATGTTTGCCGACCCCAAGCGCAAGACATCCCCCGGCAACGTCCCCCGCTGGTTAGGAAGCCTCATCTACCAGTGCGGGCAGTGCAACGACGGCACGACAGCCAAAGCGACCCGCAAGAACGGGCGCATGGTCTACCGGTGTGCCCTGCGGGGGGACTGTAGCCACACCATCGAGGACGTGGACGCCTACGTGCGGAAGGTCATCATTGCGCGCCTGTCTCGTGACGATCTGGCCGAGTTGCTGCCCAACCAGGGCAAGCGCCTGAGCGTCGAGGAAGTCGCCGCCCTCCGCCAAGAGATCGAAGCCCTACATCAGCGCAAGCGCGACGCATCGCGCCGATGGACACTGATGAAGATGGACGACGACGAGTTGGACGAAGTCCGGACCATCGCCGACACGCGCATAGAGGAGATCCGCGCCCAGCTACGCGACTCGACCGCAGAAAGCCCACTCGCCGAATTCCTGCTGACCGACGACGCCGCGCGCACTTGGGACGGGCTCACCCTGGGGCGCCAGCGGGAAATCTTGAAAATGCTGATCACTGTGAAGCTCATGCCCATCGGACGCGGCCGGAGCGAAAAATCCATCCCGATCACCGAGCGTGTGAAGATCGCCCCTGTTATCCCTGACATCGCTGCCTGACCCCCACACGCCAAGAGCGCCCCTACCGGATCACTCCGGCAAGGGCGCCTTTTGGTTCTAACCCCCCAGCAGCAGCGCCAACCGCTCCCGCTCCCGCTCACCCAGCGCAGGCCAGCCACTGACCATCTCGGCTATATAAGCGTCCATCCCGTCTCTCTCGTCTTCCCCCCCCGGCTCACTCAGCCGCCTACCACCTCCGTCACTGTCCGTATCCGTGACCACGTACCGTGATCACCGCTTGCTCTGCCACCCCGCCGCCGTACCCCACCCGCCCACCCAGGCGAACGGTGCTCCGCGCGACTTCCCCAGCGCGCCCACCTCGGGCAAATCGATCTCTCAGGCGCACCTACCGCCCGCCGCCCTTCCCGTCCTTCTCAGCGGTTGTGCTTGCCGCCACTGCCGCTAGATCCATGAGCCCTCAGCGCTGACTGCCACGACCAGGGATACACGGTCTTGCCCGCCAACTGCCCGTTCTCCCACGTCCACGCCGTACTGATCCGCGCCCCCTGGTTCTCATACACCGCCATAGCCTCCACCCCCGGCCTCTTCGAGGCTTGCTGCCCCCACTCGTCTAGTTGCGGCCATGAGACCAGCCATTCCTGAACAGCGCTCTCCTCCTCGAATTCCTTCGTGATCGTGTCGGTCGTGATCGTGCTGATCACATAAGGGCGCACCGGCCACGGCACTCCCGACGACGACGCCCGCTCATGCACCGCCCCCTGAACCACTGGACGCCTCCGATCGATCCGCCGGTTTCGAATCCGCCGCGTCATCCACCAGCCCACCAGCATGGCCACAAACACCACGCCCAGCGGGATCAGCAGCACCTCAACCGCGAAAACCTCACCCATCGTGATCAGCCACCATTTCCTTTCGATTCGATATCCGCCCGCTTATTCGTAGTGCGTGCGCCGACGCTCCCGCCACACCCGGCGTGCCCGCTGCTCTTCCACTAGTTCACGCGCGTCCGAGTCCGACAACCCCTGCTTCTTCCGCCACTCCCTATCACCCCACCACTCCAGCGCCCTGCGAACCGAACTGACGAGCATGACCAGCCCGCAGACGATGAACAGCCCCCAGTGGAACCAGGTGAATTTCGCTATGAACTCATCGAAATCGAAGACCACTCGCTACCTTCCTCCCTCTCGATTGACGTGCGTTCATACCTACCGGTTTAGCGCGTTCTTTTCACCCTCCGATCAGGACATCGGCATTCCCTAATGCAGCCGTCTCGGAATCGTGCGGTGGATCATTCGCCCGCGCCCGTAGCCGCTCCAGCTCCGCGCGCCAGCGCTGCCGGTTGGCCACCTCCCGCAGCAGCCCCAGCGCCAGCGACCCCGCATCCGCCTCAGCCCACGCCACTCGCCGCCACACGTACCGGTGAGCGTCCGGTGTCTCATCCAGCCCCAGCGCCGCCATCACCCACGAGCGCCGATCCCGCCTGTGATCACCCATCGACTTGCCCGACCACCGCCGCGACACCAGGACCCGCCGGCCGCCATACCCCAGCTGTTCGGCCCGGTGCGCCTTGCCCCGACACCACCCCGGCACCAGCCCCGACACAGCCCCCCTCGGCTGCACCCCGTACCGCAACCAGTTGGAGCAGCCAGGAGAGCACGGCTCAAACCGCAGCGCAGCCACCAGCCGCGCCACATGAGCCCGCCGCGCCGCACCCCCGTCCTCACCATCGACCACCGTCTCACCGAGACTCTTCGTCAGGTACTTCGTCAGGTACCTGACCCGCTGGTCAGCATCCGCCGTCCCGGCGAGCAACCCCTGTACGTCGTACTGAACGCCGAAGCGCACCACATGCAACGGCGCCGCGTCCTCATCGACGCCGAGGCGATCCAGCGCCTCATCCCACCTCGGCAGCACCTCACCCGACGCCGGATCGACGTAGCCCCCCGCACCCTCCGACCACACCGGCAGACGATCACCCTCGTACACCGCCTCATCAGCCGCAGGCCACCACACCTGGTGATACGTCGCCGCGATGATCTGCCGCAACTCCGCCCGAGGCAGCGTCCCCCGGATCGCCATGTGCAGGTGCGGGGCACCGCGTTTCTGTCCCTCCACCGAGGCGAAGTACTGCACGCTGAACCCGGCCACCCGGCGAAGGTTCTGCACGAACCGATCCACCAGCTTGGAAAAATGCAGCGCATCCCGCGTCGCCCGCCGGTAGTCGTACGTGCCCGGATCGACCGGCACCCCGCCCCGCACCCGCCCATACGACGGCAGCGTGAGTGTGATGAACATCGACGGGCGATACACCCGCCCATCCGGCGCCGCATACGTCCGCCCCACCGTCGTATCCCGCATCGTGCGCCGAGGCAGATCCGGCGCATCCTGCCGCCGCCTGGTCGAGCGCACCCGATGCCCCCGGCCCTGTCCGGCCAGCGCTTCCGCGTCGTACTGCGCCGCCCGCACTTCTGCCGCGCCGATCTCCGCCTCCACGGCCACGATCGCCGCTTCCAGCCCCGCCGTGTCGGCACCCATGCACGCGGCTACCTCCCGCTGTGCCTCCAGGTCCGCCCGCATCTCGACCAGCCACCGCTGACCCTCGCCCGCCTCACCCGGCTCAGCCACCGTGACCGGCCCGCCCGCCCCGGCCATCGGCGGCTCAGTCTCCAGATGCCAGCCCTCCCGGCACTGCGCCCGCCGCACCTGACGGTTCCGCTTCGCACACGGCGGACACTTGGCCTCCAGCCTCGCCCCGCACGGCACGTGCACCATGTCAGAGCGACCCGTGGCGATATCCACCCGCCGATGCACCAGCGGACGGATACACACCCCGTTCGTGGCCGCGATCTGCTCAGCAGCATCGAGAGCCAGGAGCCGCGCGTCCCGCAGAACACCCAGCCCCCGCCCCCGCTCAACCTCAACGGTCAAGCGCCCCACCCGTCGTAGTCGTCATACAGGTCAAGCCCGAAGCCCACGCCCTCATCGAGCGCCTCGATGCCACCGGCCAGGTACCGCGTACCGCAGGCCCGGCACTCGATCAGCGCGAGCGTCACGTCCTGCCAGAGCTGATCGCTCTCACCACACGTCGCGCACATCAGATCGGGAAGAACGACGTAGAGAGTCACACGGCCTCCCCGACCACGGAGTACGTGAGCACCATCCGCTTGATCTCCTCATCCGAGACGTAGGCCGCCCGCACCCGCACCGGGTCAGGGCCGTTCTCCAAGCGCACGTAGGCCACGCCCGCGCCGACGCTGGGGTCTGACGGATCACGGGCGATCTGGTCGGCCAACGCCCCCCGATCACGGGCACCGTCACCGAGCACCATGTCCACCTGACCCGGCTCATCCAGGCGCAACGCGATCCGGTCGGGGAACAGGTTGCGAATGGTGAGCACGTCCTTTCGCGGGTCCTGAAGTGCCGCCATGACCCCGATGCCGACCGCGCGGCCCTGCGTGGTCAGTGTCGCCAGCGCCGCCGTGATGCGCAGCTTGAGACCCTTGTCACTCTGGTAGGCCGTCAGGAACGCGATCTCATCGACGATCACCAGGACGAACGGGTCACGGGTCGTCGGCTCGTGGCTACGCCTCACCCCCGCGTACCGGTCCGCCCGCTCCTGCATGACCTCAACGGCCCGCTCCAGCAGCTCCGCGCAGTCCTCCGCCGTCGCCGCGTACCGGTCAAACAGCGCCCGCCCGTAAGACAGCTCCATCCGTTTGGGGTCCAAGGCCCACAGCTCCACCCAGCCCTCACAGGCAGCGGGCAACAGCCCCCGAACCACCGACCACAGCCACGACCCCTTACCGGAACCGGTGGCGCCCGCGATCAGCACATGTGTCCCGTGCACCTTGAGCCGATACGGACGCCCCCGCTCATCCATCCCGACATCCACCGTCGCCACCTGCGGATACCGGGGGATCGGACGGGCAGGCACCACCCGCGCCAACGCATCGCGGCGCGGGACCGTCAACGTCACCCACCCCGGACGAGGTGAGGAGATCCGGCAGCCCACCGCCCCGAACCCATGCGCCAAGTTCGCCTGCGCGCTCGCGAACTCCTCATCGGACTGCCCATCCAGCATCCGGACCGTCACCCGATCACACCACCGGTCCGAGGTCACCCCCACCAGGTCAGGCAGGTAGGTACGGCCCCGCACCACCCGGCCCAGCCCCGCCACGGCCACCACCGCGCGCCAGCGACGCCGATACACCCCCACCAGGCGCAGCCAGCCCACCGCAGGCCACACCAGAACCCGCATCCCCAGCGCAGGCCACAGCCCGGCCCACGTGCTGACCACGCAGATCAGCGCCCCGACGATGACCACCGTCAGGTACCAGCCGGCCACCGCCACCGACGCCGACACCCCGCCCACCAGCGAACAGACCAGCGGGTGACGCCACACCATCCGCACCAGGCCCACAGCCAGCCGCCACACCCACACGGCGATGGTGACGATCGCAGGCGTCTTGACCACCGTCGGCGCCCACACGATCGACGTATCCGGCGTCGTCGAGACGACACTCTGAACTTCCGCCCCCGGTAATTTGCGCAGCACGAACTAAGCCACCCTCTCCGATGACTGGATGAACTCGTGAAATGGGCCATCGCCCCACAACGGCCATGCCGATACAGGGCCGCCGGAATGCTTATTCCGGCGACCCTCACCGATTACTCATTAATTGGAGCGCCGCGCCTCACGCCATCAGCACGCCTATCCGCCGCCCGACCGCAGCCAGCCCCACTATGCGCCGCTATGCGGCGTCTTTACCGCCCTTACCCGCGCCGCTACCAGGCCCAGGCAGGGTCACCCCACGCAACCCACGCGCCCGGTAGGAGTACGCGATACGAGCACGGTCACCATCACCGTTGATCCACGGCGTGACCGTCAACTCCTCGAATTCGACCGGCACGAACGGCAGCCCGGCCAGCGACGGCGGAGCCGGGGGAATCACCGGCTCAACAGGCGAAATCACCTTGATCGCGATGGACTTGGCCGCCGCCTTAAGAGTGGGGTCACCGTCCATCACCGGGACCGCCCAGATCAGGTCACCCGTCGCCTTGTCACGCTGCGGAACGGGCCTCTCACGAGTACTCGCCTCGAAATCGAGCACCGGACTTACCTCACCCACGACATAACAGCCGTGGGGGAACACCGCTTGATGGGATACAGGGATCGGACCCTGTAGTGCCAACGCATAACCCCTCTCGTCACCCCGATGAACTTGTACCCGGATAACGAATAAGCACCCCATAAGGTTCCCGAATAACCTATTTGCAGAGCATATCCTTAACGCCCTATTGGGGGCATCCATTACCCGATCTCACTTGATGCTTGACACGGCCTAGGACGATCTTTCTCCGCTTAGTGGCCCTCCACCCGGGGCGGCGCGACGCCCGGAGGGGTCCCGCGAGACGGCCGCAACGGCAGGCGGTTCTCCTCAATGACGGCCATCTGCGGCCGGGTCGTCCCATGACTTACAAGTCGTTCTCCAGTGCCGGTCTCTAGCGTCATCGTCGACCCTCGTGCCCGAAGCGGTCGAGGAGGGGACGGAGACCGGCATGGCGCAGGGGCGAGCTCAGGCGCGTGAGCGATAAGGAGAAGAGAGATCATGATGGAGTCCGAGGCAGGCCAAGCGATCGCCGTCACACGGATCACCAAGTGCTTGGAGGACGGATCGACCAGCCTCAACCTGTCCGGTCTCGAGCTGAGCACGGTGCCCGAGTCACTCGCCCAGCTCACCTACCTCAAACGGCTCGACCTGCACGGCAACCAGTTGACCGCTCTGCCGGAGTGGCTGGGGAACCTCACCGCCCTCACCGAACTCGACCTGGAGGACAACCCACTGACCGCTCTGCCCGAGTCGCTGGGGAACCTCAGCGCCCTCACCTGGCTCTACCTGGAGGACAACCAGTTGACCGCTCTGCCCGAGTGGCTGGGGAACCTCACCGCCCTCACCGAACTCCATCTCGGCGGCAACCCACTGACCGCTCTGCCCGAGTCGCTGGGGAACCTCAGCGCCCTCACCTGGCTCTACCTGCACGGCAACCAGTTGACCGCTCTGCCCGAATCGCTGGGGAACCTCACCGCCCTCACCTGCCTCTACCTGGGCCGCAACCCACTGACCGCTCTGCCCGAGTCGCTGGGGAACCTCACCGCCCTCACCGAACTCAACCTGGGCGACAACCAGTTGACCGCTCTGCCCGAATCGCTGGGGAACCTCACCGCCCTCGAATCGCTCCAGCTGGGCGGCAACCAGTTGATCGCTCTGCCGGAGTCGCTGGGGAACCTCACCGCCCTCACCTGCCTCTACCTGGGCGACAACCAGTTGATCGCTCTGCCGGAGTCGCTGGGGAACCTCACCGCCCTCACCACCCTCATTCTGGACCGTAACCGGCTGACCGCTCTGCCCGAGTCGCTGGGGAACCTCACCGCCCTCACCTGCCTCTACCTGGGCGACAACCAGTTGACCGCTCTGCCGGAGTCGCTGGGGAACCTCACCGCCCTCGAATCGCTCCAGCTGGGCGGCAACCAGTTGATCGCTCTGCCGGATTCCTTGGGGAACCTCACCGATGCCGCCCGGTTCGGCCCCAATGGTCGCTAACCGATTGCGCTCCCGTACTTCCTGCGCGCCTTAGCCAGGACATCGCCGCGTGATAGCGCTGCTCCACGACACTCAACTCCACCAATGCCATCCCGGCCCCCGAAGCGCAGACAACGCCACGAGCAGGCACAGAAGACGATCAAGGTGTCAAGCATCAAGCGAGGCCAGAGTGTCAACCATCAAGCGAGACAGGACAGACGCCATCGCGGAACATTGCCGAATTATTCTTGTAGGTATCCAGAGGCGTTCGACAGGTTGCGAGCGGAGATCGTGCCGCTTCCCCTCTCTACGATCGTCTCCCGGCCAGGCAGGCAGAACAAGACTGTTTCTTTGGTCTGTACGCTGTCAGGCTGTAACCGTGAACGCTACAGATAGTGAGGTCTGGGATCCCTTCGGCACTTTGCACAGCGCCCTATGGATCGGAGGTGGCCAATGGGCCGGCAAATCCACCGTCGCCAGGCTGCTGGCCACCCGGTACGGGCTGACCGCGTACCACTACGACTATCACGACGCGCGTGCACACAATGACCGTCGGATCGCACGCCGAGCGCGACTTGGCGAGCCCACCGCAGACCCCGACCCGGACAGCGTCTGGGTGAACACCAGCCCTCAAGAGATGGCCGGCGAGACCCTGGCTGGCTTCCCCACGCGGTTCGAGTGGGCTTTGGACGACCTGCGCGGCCTGGTATCGGGGCGACCCATCATCGCCGAAGGTTGGGGACTGCGTCCCGAACTGGTCGCCCCCATCATCGACTCACCCCGTCGAATGATCGTGATGGTGCCGAGCGAGGAATTCCGTGAGCGTCAGCTCCGCGAACTGCCCCGTGCCGCCGCCGTCGATCACGCGGTCAGCGACCCTGATCGAGCACAGCGCAACCGACTCGCCCGAGACCGCCTCGTCGCCGACGAGGCCGCCCGCTCCGCTCGCCGCCTGGGCATACGGGTCCTTGAGGTTGATGGGCTCGATGATGCGGAGGCCGTGGCAGACATCGTGGTCGACCACTTCAGCTCCTATCTGCCGCTGTCGAACGTCTACAGGCCTTGACCGCGCGGCTGATTGTTGCACTCGTGCTGAGCTCCACGGACGCCACCGATGACCCGTCTCAGGGTTGCGGTTCGCATCCGCAGGTTCTACGTTCACGTCCCGAGTGTTTCCTCTAGCGGCTCGCCGTGCGATATACGTGCAATGATCATGGATCTCATGGTGGCGAGGCATAGTCCTGCCGCAGATGGAAGGCCAAGTCTCAGCCGAAACAGTCACGAGCTGGTCCTTTCACCTCCACTCGGTCACACAGCGCCTCGTGGCGCACTACAGCAGCGAGATACAGCAACGCCGTCTAACGTGATCACCTGCCGACGACAGGTTCCGATGGTCTGGTCAGGAGCCGAAGCCGTCATCTGGGCGTCCGGGGGGAAGTCGTCAGGCACCCCACTTCGATGGGGTCGGTCGGTGACTGTTTCGGCAATGCGGTGATCGAATCGTTCTGGGACGAATGCAGACCGAACTGCTCAACCGGCAGCGGTGGAAGACCCATATCGAGCTCGCCAACGCGATCTTGGAATATCGGGCGATCTTCCATAACCGGCGGGCCGTTCTCGTGATCGCCAGAGCGTCTTAAGTGTTCTTGGCGTCCGTCGGAGCGGACGTGTTCTGCCTGCGGACGTACTCCAACAGATCATCTTCGTCGATGACCTCATCGGCGGGCGGGGTGGTGATGACGAGATGGAATCCCCAGTCGGTGTAGCGCGTGTCGCTCCGCTTGACCAGCGGCTCTTTCCCCACTCCCGCGGTGTCGGTGGTGACCAGGCGCTCGGGCAGACCGTCACGGCCGGTCCAGAGTTGCCAGGAGACCTTCCCCTTGCTCTTCTTGCCGATGGGCTTCCCCGAGGTCCAAGCGATGGGGGCGCTCTTGGAAATCCTGCGCAGTTCTTGGTAGCTCATGGTGCCTCGGTAGAGGAAACCGCCGGAGACGGCCTTGCTCGCTGAGCGCTTCAGTACGGCCTTCATCATGGACAGGTCGTACATGTCGATCGGCTGCAGGCTGGCGTCCCGGGCCATGTCCCGGTTCATGCGTCCCCTGTGCTCGTTCGGGAACCGGACCCACTTCTTGCCATCCGGAACGGGCCCGGGGTACCGGGTGGCGTCGTCGTACACGTTTTTACCGACGCGGATCACCCGGTAGGGGTCCGATTTCTTGGACGGGAGCCCCTTGCCTTTCGGCCGGGAGAGATCCCACCAGGTGAAATCCGCAGCCACCGGACCTGACGGGGCCAACTGGAGATGACCGCTGATCCGGATCCCACTCCCGGAGACCGTCGACTTCTTGCCGTAGAAGAAGCGGTTGGTCTCGGAAATCCGAACGCCAAGCTCATTTCGGAACTGCTGCTTGAGCGCACGTGCCGGATCAGGAGCGCCTGCCTGCGCGGCGGCGGGACTCATGGCAGCCGACACGGACGCGATCAGTACGGCGACCGCCAGGGCAGCCAATCGTCTCATGGGGCACTTGTCCTTGTTTTTGGGTTTTTGGGGCATTCAACGGAAAAGTGAAGCTCAGCTGAGATGATAACGGGCGCATTCCATCGGAGACCTTGCCTGCTTCGGCGTTCGGCCTTGTGCTTTTCTGCGTGGCGGGCGGCAACACCGAGCACACGTGCGATGAAGCGGGAGCGATGCCTGAAACCCTGGCACTACGCTCGATCTTCCTAACGGAAGTGCTGACACCCCCTGGACAGGGATGGACACTCACAGAAAACGATCAAGGGCCTGTGAGCAGGTCTTGGGGATGCCGGTGGACACCGACGGACGATCTCGAACTGGCTACGGAACAGAAGGTGAGGGCTGTGCGGGCCTGGCCCTTCGTTCTGCTATCTCCGACTACGGTTGCTGTCTGCCCGAGTCTCGCGGCAGTCCTAATGGGCCAGGCGCCGCCCGACCCGCCGGATGGCAAGCCCGAGAATGGCCGCGATCACGATCGCACCGGACATGAGAGGCACCCAGTCGCCCAACCGGACGTAGAGCGTTTCTTCCCTGGAGAGCGGTACGTCGACGATGAAGGTGCCGCGATACTCGGGCGGGACCCATATCAACGGCCTGCCTCGCGCGTCGAATGCCGCCGAGGTCCCGTCGAGCTCCACCAGCACCGCTGGGCGGCCGGACTCCACCGCTCGTACGGCCTCGAAGCCGGCCTGCTGTGAATGTGCCCAGCTGCCGTGGAATGTGGTGAGCGAGCCTTGCACGATGGTGACATCGGCGCCCATGCGCGCGAGGTCACGCCGCATGTCGGGGAAGGTCGACTCGTAGGAGATCAGTGGGCCGACCTTCAGGCCGGAGACGTTCAGCGTCGTCAGCTTGTCGCCGGGGGATCGGTCCTGTTTGGGGGCCCCGGTGTAATCGGCTATCCAGCCGAGCAGCGGTCGCAGCGGTATGTACTCGCCGAAGGGCGCCAGCCGCTGCTTGGCGTACGTGGCCACGAGCCCTTTGCCGGTGTACTGGTAGGTCGATTTGGTGATCTGCCCGGACGGGCCGCGAGCGTCCACGTTGACCAGCAGGTCGCTGCCTGTCGCGGCAGCGGCCTCACGCAACTGGCGATCAACGTCGGGCCGCTGCTTGGGGTCGAGTCCGACGCTGCTCTGGCCCCACACGATGACGTCGTGGTCGAGTCCCGCGAGTTCGTGGGTGAGCCGCAGATGGACGGCGAGGCGCTTCTGCGGGCCGTAGACGATACCGGGCTGCACACCCGCCACGCGCATGCTGCCGGTCACCACCGGCTCCGGCCGTAATATCCCGTAGCCGACCGCGGCCGCGGCCAGAACGACGGCGACTCCCCCGCCGACCAGCCGGGTACGGAGCATGGCGCCGGGGATCAGCAGGGCGGTGATTCCGATGTTGACCGCGACCAGCAGGAAGCTCAGCAGCCACACCCCGCCGAGGGCGGCGACGGCGAGTACCGGCCCTACCGTCCACTGGCTGAGGCCGAGGAGCCCCCACGTCCCGCCCAGGTGCTTCCAGGAGCGCAGCGCTTCGACGGTCAGCCACACCGAGGGCAGTACGAGCATCGCCACCAGCACTCTGGCGAGCGAGGGCCGCCGCAGTAGCCCGTAGGCGGCAAGCCCGAAGGGCACCCAGACCAGGCCGACTATTCCAGCCGCCACCACCGAGAAGACCCCCAGGTAGGGGAGCACCCAGTGGTGCAGCGTCACAAAGAAGCCGCCCGCCGCCAACCAACTGCGCCATGCCGCCTCCCGAAAAGATCCTGCGCGGGCCAGGAGCAACAGGAGAGGAACGAGCCCCACCCACGCCCACCACCACGCGTTGACGGCCGGAAACGCCAGAGCCAGGCAGGCGCCGATCAGGAGGGCGAGGAGACGGAGCCCCCAGCGGACCAGCACGGCGAGCATGCCATCGAGCTACCCACGCGGACACCGGCGAACCCATCGGCGACCCCGGTAAGGCGAACGGCGACGCTGTAGGCGGCCGTGGCCGCGAGCAGGGCCAGTGCACCCGCGGCAGCGCCTCGGGCCAGTGCCGCAGGACGGATCTCTCTTGCGCGGGTTACCAGCCACCCCATGGCGACCGCCAACCCCGCCCAAGCTCAGCCGGAGTCGAGCAGCACGCTCATGATCTCCGCGATTGACCACCCGCTGGTGGTGTAGGCACGGCTTCCAAGGTCGGCGTAGCTGTGGGAGAGGGCGTTCACGAGGGAGGTTGCCGCGCCGAGTCCCGCTCCGACCGCCAGGGCGCTCACCAGGATCTCTGCGGGACGGGTCGCACGCGAGCGGTCCTGCCAGCGACTGCCATGCCGCTGATCGTTGGTCACGACGTCTTCCTATCGTAAAGATCATGATTTGTGCGGCGGATGTTCCATGCGATCCAGGGATCAGCCGCGTTTGGCGATTGGTGACATGTCCGTTGACGGCCCCCCAACACCGTCACTAAATCTCATCGACATCACCGCCCCGAAGCCCCCGCAACCGGCGCTCAAACGTTGCTGCTTCTCGCGGTCACAGTCAACAACCTTTGCCGACGGGGGACAGGCCAGTCGACTGCGGCATGGTCTCTCCCCCGATCCGGTAGCGGCCGGTCCTGGGGCCTGCCGATTCCAGCAGCGCAGGCGGGGTCAGCATGAGCCAGTCGACGACTGTGTCCGCAACGGCCCGATCCCGGAATTCTGTTCTCATTGGTCGACGTAATCGATGTAGACGCTGTCCGTCTCCGGATCGAGGTAGAACGCTCCGGGGTCTCCTTCGCTCGTCACCTCAAGGTCGAAGGATCCGCTCCGGACCCACCGGGCGCCCGCGGGCATGAACTCGGCGAGCGGCTTCGGAGGCGAACTCGGCGTCTCGGGCTCGAAATCCCACTGTGGCGTTCCCACGATGGCGGCGACGGCGCCTGCTCTCAACTGGGCGATTCCCACCAGTCGAACGTCGCTGGGGCCCGGAGGGGACAGCCTGGAATCGCCGCCCAAGACGATGCCGAGCCAGTGCGCGCCAGACAACCGGCCGAGCGCGGCGAAGCGGCGTTCCAGCGGCTCCAGGTCCGTGCGGACCCGGTCGTCATCCGCGCGTTGCGCAGTCGATGCACACGCCGCGAGCACCGCCACCGCACCGAGCAGGAGCACCCCCCGGCGTCCGAGATCCGCCAGGCCGCCCATGACGCCGCGCTCCTCAGGATTTCCGCGCCCAAGGCGTGATCGCATCGGCCGGCTCATGGCCACCCCCTGTAAATGATCATCTAGTCAGCCCCGCAAGTGTTCTTCCTGGAGAGGAACAGCAGGATCGTCGCGGCGACGTAGAGGAGCCAGACCATGATCGCCAGCCAGGCGGCCAGGTGCGAGTACCAGCCCAGGACTTCATCGGCCCGGAAAGCCGACGTAAACCACAAGAAGAAACAGAGCAGCGTGTACGGTACGAGGCCCACCGCCATGGCGGCCCGCGTGCCCGGCGTCCCGCCTCGTCGCCATGCCAGAGCCGCCAGCGCCAGCGTGATCGCCCCGACTATGGCGTAGGAGTACAGAAGCGTCTGGGCCTTGTCCAGCGCGAACTCGGTGTAGAAGCTCACCCCGTCACCGCCCTTCTCCTGTCTCTCCAGCTCCGCCGCAAGGCCGGGCAGAAGAGCGAGGCTGACTCCCACGACCACCAGCTCGCACAGGCAAGCCGCCAGCAGGCACACGGAAGCACGTCCCGGAACCTTCAACCCCGCCCTCCCCCATCGCCGCCTTCTCTTGGGACCATGGCGGAACCTGCTTGCGAGGCGCTTGTGGATCACAAGGAAATCCCGCCGAACCTTGATCGCGAACACGTCTCGAAACCAGGGCTTCGGCGTAGTGAGACCCGTTTGCTTGATCGGGGTTACGGCTCACGCTCGGAGAGTGGGTGTGAACCGTACGAGCGCGATCTAGAGGATTACTCCTCGGTGGGAACCAGACCCCTCCAACAGGCGGCCCACTCGGACGGGTCACCCAGCTTGACGTTGGTGCCTACCAACGTGATGTGGCCGGTGACGTAGGGAGGTCAGCCGGGTACCTGGATTCTTTCGGCCTTCTGGCGGCGACTGGAGCGGGCGCTACCGGCGGCTGGGGCATGAGCGGAGTTCGTACGTGATCTGCTCACGGGTCTCGTCCGGCAGTCCCTTGTACGTGGCCAGTCGCGTCAGAGCCGCACGGCTCTCGGGCCCGGCCTTGGTGCGGCGGAGTGCCCACACGGCCTTCTCGGCGGCCATCCCCCGCTGCACGTACAGCTCCGCGAGGTCCACGAGCCAGGGCGTGAGCGCCTTTTCGTCATCGACCATGAGGCCGCACCAGTGCAGGGTCTGCTCGGCGATCCAGGCGATGATGCGCCGGGTCCAAATCTCCTCGAAGTCCGTGGTGTCGATGCCCTGGCGGGCGCACTCGGCCTTGGCATCGGCCATGCGCTCGGCGGTGACGTGCCGGGCGTAGGGCATACGTTCGCGCAGAATGGCCCGGATCCCGGTCCACTCGGGGTACGCGTCGTCCTCGCAATCCCAGACGATCGGCTCCTCTGGTGGCTCGGGCGAGGCGAGCACGGCCCGGGACAGGCATGCTTTGAGCACGGCCTGCGCGTAGGTCAGATTCTTCTCGCTCTCCTCTGTTTCCGGTGGCCAGATGAAGCCTGAGCCCCAGGAGAACGGGTAGGCCCGGACCACGTCCGGCAGCAGCGGTGTTTCGTCCGAGATCATGTGACTCCCAGGTATCGCATCGCGCCCTTGGGTCCTGCGTCCTGCCGGAGCCGGGAGCGGCCTGCTCCCCGGCAGGTGAAGTCAGCAGCATGGAGCATCTTGATCGCGAATGGAAGGGTGCCAGAGCCTGAAGGCCACTGGCCACCTGTTATTTCTTGGCGTCGCAATTGGAGATTTCCTACCTCTGAGCCCTTTCATCCTGAGGCCACGTCCGGGGAGGTGGCCAAGGCCGGAGCACTGGCCCGCATTCAGGTAGCGGCCACCACGGCATCGATGGCGTACCTGTGACCATGCAGCCAGGCATCGCGGAGGAGCTCGATCGCCCGCACACAGATCTCCTCGGTCACCGGCTCGACCTTCAGCCGGGACAGATGCCATGCCGCATGATCCATCAGCCACGATGACCTCGACACCACACGTTCGAAACAGACCCTAGTGCGGTGACCACATACGTTCGCCGGGTCGGCGACACGCCGGGCTGGGCTCCTGCCACGCCTGGGTGCTCGCTCACCCGCTGGAGCGTAAGCCGGCCGGCTGCTTGGCCCGTAACCCGAGCCCGTATCCGCAGCGAACGTCGGCAACGCCGGTGCCCACCACGAGCAGCCTGACCAACCCGGTGAACCTGAGTGGTCAACGCATTAGTCTGATTCCGGGACGACTCGGACGGAGGCGCGGACGCAGATGAGCGAGACCGATCCGCACATCCACGTCGAGCAGAAGGTGATGCAGGCCGGTGCCGCCTTTCGCAATGTGATCGTGTCGTCGTTGGGGCTCGTGCCCGACGCACCGAGTGTCGTCACCACCGGTTGCGGACTCCAGGCGCCCTATGCGATGACCTCTCCTCGTCCGGAAAGCGTCACCTGCCTCGTCTGCCGGGAACACGCTCACCGGGAGCACCTGCGCTTCGCCGAGCAGGTGGAGCGCCTGAGCCGGATGCCTGGCGCGCCCGTCACCGGCGACCAGGCGGCCAAGGCCGCGCAATGGGCCCGGGATCTCGCGGAGAGGTTCTCCAAAGTGCGGTGACCACGCGATAGCCAGGGCGGGTGTCACCGACGCGGACGCCATGATGATCAGCGCCCGGCGCCCCCTGATCGAGCCGTGTTCGCCTCGTCGTACCAGGCGTTGCAGCACCTGGCCTTCGGCATCGGTTGATCACCGGGCTCAGCCATGCGCTCCTCCAGCTGCCGGTACTGATCAAGCCGGTACCGGCAGTGGGGCAGGTCATCGAGCAGCGCAGGTCATACGGATTGCCACGACCCGGCGAACCCAAGTGGTCACCGCACTGGCTTGACGTAGGTGCCTGCGAGCATCATCTGGCCCATGGTGTCGATCTCTCCGGATCCGTGACGTCACCCGTGCGGGGATCCTGCGGTGTCCACAACGATGTGCCCGGACGATGGCTGGTACCGCTAGGTTCCGTACTCATGTCCGCCACAGGAACTTTGACCCGCATACTCACCGGTCACGATGATCGAGTGGTGTTGTCGGTGGCGGTGACCCCCGACGGCCGCCAAGTGATCAGCGGCGGTGGCGACGGAACGGCACGCGTGTGGAGCCTGACCACCGAGTAGGCAGGAGATCCTCATCATGGGACTTCCCTGTTTTCCCGGCCGACTCTCCAAGATGGCCGGTCCGGACCATTCGGATGGGTCACCTGGCTTGACGTTGGCGCCGCAGTAACCGACGGAACGCTTAGCATCCCTACATGTCCCCTCGCATAGTGATCATCGTGTTGGCGGCCATGCTCGCTACCGGAGCCTCGTTGCCTCCTCGCCCCGTCCGTGGGGATGTCAACGGGGACGGCGGGGCTGACCTGGTGGTAGGTGGCGCCGGTCTGCTCACGATTCAGCCTCTGAAGGGCAGAGCGGCGGTCCGGAACCAGCACGCGACCGCGCTGTCGACGGGCGACTTCGACAAAGACGGCCTCGCAGACGTGGCGGTCGGCGCCGGCGGCACGGTCACCATCTTGTACGGCCGGCGCGCGGACGGCCATGTCGGCCGGAGCAGCCGGTTCACCCCCGGCCAGGGCGGTGTTCCCCGGCTCGGCACCGGCCACGGCTTCGGCAACGCGCTGACCACCTCTGACTTCAACCGGGACGGTTACGCCGACCTCGCCGTCGGTGCGCCGGAGACCACACTGAACACCGCGGCAGTGCGCGGCGGCGCCGCCGTCGTCCTGTACGGCTCCCGCAGCGGTCTCAGCTCATCCGGGGCACTGCGGCTCAGCGAGGACACGCCGGGAGTGGTCGGCTTCAGCCAGCACAGCCGTCTGTTCGGCGCCGGGCTGGCGGCCGGAGATGTGACCGGCGACGGCTACAGCGACCTGGTGGTCACTGCGCCGTCTGGGCGGCCGGGATACGACATCGGCGGGGCCATCCACGTGTTCAAAGGGTCCGCCAGAGGCGTGACGATCACTGGAAACACCATGGTGACCAGCGGAAATGCGGACGGCCGCGTTATGGATGTGCAGGCGTGCGCGGGTGGCGTCGAGGGTGCCGACAACAAGGCGAACACCGCCAGGTGCACGCGCGAGCCGTTCGGCTGGTCAGTCCGGGTCGGCCGCTTCCACGGCGGCAAGTATGCCGACGTGATCGCCGGGATCGGCACCGGCAGGCTTCTCGTCCTACGAGGCGGCCCCGTGGGCGTCGACAAGCGCCGGTTGAAGACACTGGCTCTGCCCGGCATCGCCGGGACCAGCGACCCGGCCAATGACTACGCCGGCTCGCTCGCGGCCGGCGACGTCGACAAGGACGGTTACACCGACCTCGTCGCGGGGGCTCGCGGCAGGGGCGAGGTCGCCGTCCTGTACGGCTCCGCCGCCGGGCCGCGCCGGCCTGACTGGATCGGGAAAGGCGGGGCCAACGTGGCGCTGCTCGACGTGGACGGTGACACCGTCCCGGAACTCGCCACCACCGGCGAAGACTCCACCCGGGTTTTCTGGATCAAGAACGGCCGGGTTGCCAGGACCATCGCCCTTCCCCTGCAAGGCAGGCTGATCGCACGCTGACCAGAGCCGATACCCGAACTGCCGAAGCAGTCCTCAGCTCGCCGCTTGCCTCACGAGTGCGCTGATCCTCGCCTCGTCGTCGGCGGTCAACTCCGTCAGCGCGAAGGCGGTCGGCCACACGGTGCCGTCGTCGAGGTTCGCCGGGTCGTTGAAGCCGAGGGTCGCGTACCTCGCCTTGAACTTCTCCGCGCTTTGGAAGAAGCAGACGACCTTGCCGTCCTTGGCGTAGGCGGGCATCCCGTACCAGAGTTTCGGCGACAGGGCCGGCGCGTCGGCTTTGATGATGGCATGGAGCCGCTCGGCGATGAATCGGTCCGCTTCCGCCATCCCGGCGATCTTCGCGAGCACGTCGCGCTCCCCGTCGGCTTTGGCCGCGCGCGAGCCGCGGCGCGCGGCCGTCTTCAGCTCCTGGGCGTGCTCCTTCATCGCCGCTCGTTCTTCGTCGGTGAACCCGTCGAACTTCTTGTCAGCTGCGGCGGTGCTCTTGGTGGCCTTGCGCGTTTCGTTCATGGTGGGAATCTCCTTGTCGGAAAATCTTGGTAGGGACGACCGCCGTGGCGGCTTCGCTGAGAGGGTTCGCGGCGATGAGGCGAGCGGTCCCGGGCCACGGGTTCGAGCACGCCGCCCGGGACCGCGCACCGCTCACCCCCATGCGCCGGCGATCTGCCGGGTGGTGGCGTTGAGCCGGTTGAACAGGTTGGTGACGCCGATCATCAGAACGATCGCGGCCAACTGCTTCTCGTCGAAATAGGTGGCGGCCCTGTCCCAGACCTCGTCGCTCACGGCTTCGGCACGGTCGGCCAGCCGTGTTGCGGCCTCGGCCAGCGCGAGCGCCGCCCGCTCCTCCTCGGTGAAGTACGGGGTCTCCCGCCAGGCGACGACCGTGGCCAGCCGCTCGTCGCTCACTCCGACCTTACGAGCGGTCTTGGTGCCCCCGTCGACGCAGGAACTGCAGCCGTTGATCTGGCTGACCCGCAGATGCACCAGCTCCAGCGTCTGACCGTCCACCCCACCGGCGTGCACGGCCTTGAAGAGCTCCTGGATGGGCTGCATCGCGCCGGGCAGGATGAAGGCCGGGTTCTGCATACGGGACTGCATCTTGGTTCTCCTCTTCCGGATCGACGCCCCGTCCCTCGGGGCGTGACTCCATAACAGCCGGACCGGCTTGCCATGACGATGGCGGTGGGACACCGTGGGACAGTTGAAACGGCTTTGGCCTGCGGCGATTCGTCCCGGTAAGTTTCTTCCGCGACGGGACAGAGAGGCAGGACACGATGGTTGTGCAGAAGGCGGACCCCCAAGACGAACTGGCCGCCCGGCTGCGCCTGCTCCAGGAGCTGTCCGGGCGCGGTGTGCGGGCCCTCGCACGGGACACGGGCCTCAGCTCGTCGTCGCTGTCGCGCTACCTCAGCGGCCAGTCGGTGCCGCCCTGGCCCGTGGTGATCGAACTTTGCCGCCTCGTCAAGCGTGACCCCCGCCCGCTGCGCCCCCTGTGGGACCGGGCAACGAACCCCCTGCCGGCGCCCCCGAAGACGAGCCGCCAGGTCCAGCCCCCGTCGCCTGCCGCCGGTGCCCCACGCCTACCCCGCAACGATCTGCCGCGCGACATGCCCGACTTCACTGGACGTGAGGCCCAGCTCGCCGCCGTCCTCGCCATGGTGGACAGCAGCCGGGTGGTCGCCATCGACGGCATGGCGGGCGTCGGCAAGACCTGTCTGGCGGTGCACGCCGCGCACCGGCTCGCCGCCGAATACCCGGACGCCCAGCTCTATCTGGATCTGCACGGGTTCACCGACGGGCGGGAACCACTCGATCCCGATCCCGCACTGCGGGCATTGCTCGCCGCACTCGACGTCCCGTCGGAAAAGATCCCGCAGGAGGGCGGTGTCGAACCGCTGGCCGCCTGCTGGCGGTCGGAACTGGCCAGCCGCCGGGCCGTCGTGGTCCTCGACAATGCCGCCGGCGCTGACCAGGTCCGCCTGCTGCTGCCCGGCGCAGGCCCCTCCGTCGCCCTGATCACCAGCCGCAACCGGCTGCTGGGCCTGGAGGAGGTGCCCCCGGTGTCGCTGGACGTGCTGACCTCGAAGGAGAGTGCGGAGCTGCTGGCCCGCGCCAGCGGCGATCCCAGCGGCCCCGACGGCCGGCTGGCCCGCGACCCGGAGTCCGCGGCCGAGGTGCTGCGGTTGTGCGGCCATCTGCCGCTGGCCCTGCGGCTGGCCGGGGCCCGGTTGCGGCACCGACCGGGCTGGACCGTAGGCATCCTCGTCGAGCGTATGGCGGAGGGCGTGAGCGAGTTCGACACCGCGTTCGCCATGTCCGTACGGCAGCTGGATCGGGCCGAGCGCCGGTTGTTCCGGTTGCTGGGCCTGCTGTCCGGGTCGTCCTTCGACGAGTACGTGGCGGCGGCACTGGCGGACGTGCCGCTGCGCAGCGCACGGGCGATGCTGGAGGACCTGCTCGACGCGCACCTCATCCAGCAGCCGTCTGCTGGTCGCTACACGCTGCACGACCTGGTGCACCAGCACGCGCGCCGAGCCGCCGCGGAGCAGGATTCCCCGGTGGAGCGGGAGCAGGCGCTGGGCCGGGTGCTCGACTATTACGTGCACGCGGCGGCCGCCGCCGACGCCGCGATGCCGCACGTGTCCGGCAGCCGCGCGGCCTCCGCAGGCCGGCCCCCGGCCGAGCTGCCGCGGTTCACCGACAAGCATGCGGCCCTCGGCTGGTTCGTCACGGAGTACACAAACCTGATGGGCGCCTTCGAGGTGGCGGTTGTCACCGGAGCCGACGCGCACGTGTGCGAGCTGCCGCGCTTCATGCGGGCGTTCTTCGCGCGGCGCTGCGGCACGACGCACCTCAACGTCCTCTTCGAGCGATCGCTGGCGGCCGCGCAGCGCCTGGGGGATCCGTGGCAACTGGCTGAGGCGCACAGCGACCTGGGCTTCGCCCGCTACAACGCGGGCCGGATGGCAGAGGCCGGCGCCGCATACGAGGCGGCGGCACCGCTGGTGTCCCAGGCCGGGGACACCCGCTCTGAGGCAGATCTGATCATGCGCCGTGGCTACCTGAGGTGGGACGAGGGCTATGTCGAGGAGCCACTCGGCCTCTTCCGGCTGGCGGGGAAACTGTACGCGGACGCCGGCTGCCCGATGGGCGCGGCCCATGCGACCGCCTACGAGGCTTGGGCGATGCTGCAGCTGGGACACCGCGAGGAGGCGGCGCGGCTGGCCCGCGAGGTGCTGGACATCGCGCACGCCGACCCCACCTGGCCGGCCGCGCTGACAGCCCGGATCACCCTTGGCATGGCCATCGCCCACGAGCAATCCGACGAGGCAGCAGAGCACCTGCACCAAGCCCTGGAACTCGCCCGCGAGGACGGCCACAAACACAACGAGGCGTGGTGTCTCAACTGCCTGGGCGTCGCCCTGCGCCAGATGGGCCGCTACGAGGAAGCGCTGGCCAGCCACCGACAGGCGTTCACACTCCTGGATGAGCTGTTCGAGGAACACTGGAAGATCCACTTCCTCAACGGCTACGGCGAGACCTGCCGACTGGCCGGCCTGCCCGACGAGGCCTTGCGCCTGCACCGTCAGGCACTCGAGCTGGCCCCGAAGGTGGGCTACCGGCACCAGGAGGCACTGGCCCACGAGGGGATCGCGGCCGTGCTCGACGAGACGGACCCGGCTGCCGCCGCCGAGCACCGCGCGGCGGGGCAGGTCATCCGGCAGGAGCTCGAACCAGGGGCCTGACGTGACTGGTCGCTCCCGCGGATCATGTCCGGTCTGCGTTTTTCAGGCGCCAGGCGCCACAGTGCCTCGCCGAAAAGGGAGGCCACCGCGTCAGTCCACGGCGCCGAACGCCATCTCCCGGTCCGGCGAGGAGAACACGCGGTAGCCCCCCGAGTGGAAGACCAGCGGCTCGCCCTCCGTCCGCCGGAAGTGCTCGACCTCTCCGACGAAGATGAGGTGGTCGCCCCCGTCGTAGGTGCTCACCGTACGGCAGGCGAAGTGGGCGAGGGTTCCGGTGAGCACCGGAGACCCACCGGGTGCCGGGTGGGTCTCCACCCCGGCGAACTTGTCCGGCAGCGGCGTGGCGAATCGCCGGGACAGGTGCTCCTGTCCGGCGGCCAGGACGTTGACCGCGAACCGCTCCGCCTCGGCGAAGGCCGGTGCGCTGGGAGCCCGCCGGGCCAGGCACCACAGGACCAGCGGCGGGTCGAGCGAGACCGAGGTGAAGGAGTTGACGGTCACACCCAGCCGGTCACCCCGCCGGGTGACGGCGGTGACCACCGCCACCCCGGTGGCGAACTGCCCGAGGGCGTCGCGCAGAGACCTCATGACCCCTTCTCACTTCCCGAACCGCGCCAGATACCCGGCCGCCCCGGCCGGATCCATGAACCAGCCCGCGTAGTCCGACGGGTCGTCGAAGCCGTTCACGAAGCGGGAGGCGACCTCGGGCAGCCGGCCCGCGGCGCCCAGAATCTCCAGCACGTGCGGCGGCGGGGGCGCGAGAAGCGCGTTCGTCCACGCGGTGACGTGCCGGGCACCCTGCCAGTAGCGCTCGAAGGCCCGCTCCATCCACGCCGCGTCGAACGGCCGCTCACCACGTTCCAGGATGTCGGACAGGTAGGAGGCCGCGCACTTGGCGGCGTTGTTGGCCCCCTGCCCGGTGATCGGGTCGTTGAGCACGACCACGTCGGCCACGCCCAGGACCGGGGCGCCGGACGGCAGCGTCGCCACGGGCCTGCGCACGACGGGGGTGAAGCGTCCCGACAGGACGCCGCCCTCGTCGGTGAGCTCGACACCGCCGCAGCGATCCGCCTCCCACGGCAGGAAGGTCTCCAGGACCCACCGGCTTCTGGCCAGGTGCTCGGCGGGGGTGCGGACGTCCGCCCAGCAGTCCATCGGTCCGCCGGGGACACCCTCGAACACCATGATCTCGCAGGGACCGGTGACGGTGAGCGCGGGAAACACGAAGTACTCGCCGACCCCGGGAATCACGTTGAAGCACACCGCGGAATGCCCCGGTCGCGGTACGAGACCGTTGACGTAGGTGAGGGCCAGGGCCCGCTGCGGGGCGCGGTACGGCGAGCGCGGCGCGTCCCGCTCGAAGAGCGAGGCGATGGGCCCCTTGCCCGCGGCGACCAGGACCAGGTCGTACCGGGCGGCGTAGTCCTCCAGGTCGTCCACGGTCGCGTCGTGGATGACGATCTCGCCGCCGAGCCGTTCCACCTCGGCCATCCACCCGGGCATCTTCAGCCGCTGGTCGACCGAGCGGGCGGGCGTGTCGAGCCGGGCGGCCCAGTGGATGGCCGGTTCGCCGTCGGGACCGGCCACCGCGAACTGGATCCCGTCGATCGGCGGGCAGTCATCCGCCCACAGGTCCAGGCCAAGGTCACGCTCGTGGCCGAGGGCGATGCCGAACATGGCCTGGCTCGACGTGACCCGGCCGCCGCGAATGTCATCGGGGGTTCGGTTGGAGACGACGGTGACGTCGTAGCCGTTCCGCAGCAGGCCGAGGGCGAGGTGCAGGCCCGCCTGACCGGCACCGACGACCAGGATTCTGCGCATGACGATGTCTCCTTTTCAACGGAAGGGGAGGAGAAGGACTGAGCGGCGCCTGATGAAAAGGTACGGCGGGCGCCGCCCCGCGGGCCATCCGCTCAGCGCGGGTTCCATCCGTCCGGCGCGGAATCCTCGTCGCACCGCGGTCCCTCGCGCTCCTCGGCTCCTGCTCTCCCGGGCTTCTGGTCCTCTGCTCTTCTGCGCCGCGGCTCTCCGCGCTCCCGGCCTTCCGTACTCCGCGCGGGACCGCGGGACCACGAGACCACGGGACCGCAGAAGGGGTGGGCGGGGCGTCAGGCGCCGCGCAGCGTCTGGGACGGCGCCCGGCCGTACCGCTCGCGGTAGAGCGCGGCGAACCGTCCCTGGTGCAGGAAACCCCACCGCGCGGCCACGCCCGTCACGGTGCACCTGGCGGGGTCGCCGGCCGCCAGGTCCTCGTGGACCCGGCCCAGTCGCACGTCCCTGAGATAGGTCATCGGGGTCAGGCCGAGATGGCGGCGGAACCCCTCCTGCAGCGACCGGCCGCTGACCGCCACGGCGCGCGCGACGTCCTCGGTCGACAGCGGCCGGTCGGCGTGGCCCTCGATGAACTCCATCGCCCGGCGCACCACCTTGGGCAGGGCGGGAGAGCGCGGGGCCGCCAGCCGCGCCCGGTAGTTGGACGGCTGCTCGGTGAGCAGGGAGGTGAGCAGCGCGTTCTCCAGGTGGGCGACGGCCAGCGGCTGCACGGCGAGCCCGTCGCCGTGCTCGGCCTCCCCGACGATCACATCGGCCAGCGCCCGCCAGGCCCGCGCCCAGCCCGCCGTCATGTCCATGCCCAGGTCGAAGACGATCGGCCGGTCGAGCCGCTCCCCCAGCATCAGCTCCAGCGCGCCCTCGACGGCCGGACGGTCGAACTTGACGATCAGCTGGGGACAGCCCGCCTCCCAGCGCATGTCGAGGTACTCCGACGGCGACGGCAGGGAGGCCAGCCGGGGCGTCGAGACGATCTCCTGCCCTCCGCACCGGATGAGGCTGCGCCCGGCCAGCGGGATCTGCACCAGGAAGAAGGACTCCAGCTCGCCCGGCTCGATGCGGACGCCGGCCCCGTAGTCCAGGTAGTTCACCCGCACGGCGCCCAGCTGGGCCGAGTTGAGCCGCGCGGCCAGCCTCGCGACACCGCCGGCGGGCTCCAGCCGGTGCGGGCAGAACACGCCGGACACCCGCTCGCGGGCCTCATCGAGGTCCGCTGTGTCGAAAAGCGGCCTGTTACGGAGAGGGATCCGCTCCTGCCCCTGTCCCATCGACGCTCCCACCTTCGGGTGCCCGGCGCACGCGGCCTACATGACGTGCCCGTCGCGCATGACGTGTCCATCGCGTGCGTACGGCGGCGCGGACCGCGCGGCCGATCCCGGCATGGTCGCAGGGCCGGGCACGGCCGACCACGTACAAATACGGATAAGCGCGCGAACGCGGGAGCCCCACGGCGGGCCGGTGTCCGGTCCCCGGACGGCGCGGTTCCCCCGGGGCGGGAGAAAGTGCTGGTAGGTGTAGTAGCTGTCCCGGCAACCGGCCCCGAGCGAGACCTTGTCCCACCGCACCAGACGTTCCCAGGCCCCTACGTTCCGGACACTGCGCCGGATACGGCGGTACAGGCCGCCCGAGCGGCTGCTGTTCGGCGGCGTCTACGGCACCGTGCTGGCCAGCGGCCTGGCGGCGGCCCTGGACCGGACCGGCACCGCCCCCGATCCGGGGTACGACGCGCTGTGGGTGCTGATCTCCGCGCTCGCGGCGGCCGTCGTCCACGGTTACGCGTACGCCGTGGCCAACCACACCGCGGCCGACCAGCCGACCGCGCACACCGTGCGCTCGGTGCTGGGCGAGTGGCCGCTGGTCGCGGCCACCCTGCCCACGCTCGGCGCGCACCTGGGCGCCTACGCGGGGTGGTGGAAGCAGTCCACCGCCGTCGATGTCGTCCTGGTGTTCAACGCGGTCACGCTGTTCGGCTGGGGGCTGTGGGCCTCGCGCGTCTCCGGCGGCTCGTGGCGGGCCGCATGCCGGGCGGGCGGCGTCTACACGCTGCTGGGCCTGCTGATCATCGTCGCGAACACCTTCGTCAAGTAGAGCCGGCGGGCGGTTTCCGGAGACGACGGGCTGCGGGGACGCCTGGGCGAGGCGATCGGGCAGCTGGCGGCGCGCGGGCAGAGCCCGTCGGGATACTTCTACGAGCTGTCCGGCACCGACATGAACTACAACTTCGAGGTCATGCTCCCGGAGATGGCCGAAACCTACCACTTGACGGGCGACCGGACGCTGGTGTCGATGGCGCGGAAGTTCACCGACTGGCTCGGCTACAACCTGGTCCGCGAGCCCGACGGCTCCGGCTACATCGTCAACGTCGCCCCGTCGACGCGTACCAGCGCCCGCTTCTACGATGAGGTGCGTCCCGACCCCGACCGCACCGCGCTCAACTCGCTGTTCGTGCCGGAGGTGCCGGAGCTGGGCGCGTTCATGAGCTCACAGGAGGACCTCGCCGCGGCGCGCGCCGCCTGGACGGCGAGCCGGGCGGACAGGCGTGGACCGGGCGCCAGCACGGCGGAGGCCGCGCCTTCGGCATCCGCTACCGCACCCCCACCTCCTCGGTGAGCACCGACGTGACCGTCACCCGCGACGCCGTACGGCGGGTGGTCACCACCGCCTCCCCCGCGACCGAGCAGATCCCGCTCATCCTGCACCCCACCGACCGGCTGACCTTCACCGACGGCACCGCCGCCCCGTACGGGGCCAACACCGCCGCGACCGGCGACGGGCTGGACCTGCGCCGCGGCGACACCGTCGTCCGGATCCGCTGGGGCGCGGCGCGCCCCGCGACCCTGAGGTTCGGCTCCTCGACCTACCTCCGCGACGCGAAGCAGCTGATCCACGTGCTGCGCATCCCGCACGACACCGGCATCGACGTCACCGTCACGCTGGACTGAGCCACCTGTCATCCGCCACCCGTCTCCGGGTGCCCCCGACCTGCGCCCGAACCCCGGTCGGGGGCACCCGGAGGCGGGCTGGCAGGATCTGTGCCGTGAACCATCGCACGCTTGGCCGCACCGGCATCCAGGTCAGCCCGCTCTGTCTCGGCACGATGATGCTCGGGGCCTGGGGAAACACCGACTACGACGAGTGCGAGCGCATCGTCGGCACCGCGCTCGACGCGGGCATCAACTTCATAGACACCGCCGACGTGTACGCGTTCGGCGAGAGCGAGACGATCCTGGGCAGGGCCATCAAGGGCCGCAGGGACGAGATCGTACTGGCGACGAAGTTCCACAACCAGATGGGCGACTCTCCCAACCGGCGTGGCAACTCCCGTCGCTGGATCATGCAGGCCGTCGAGGACAGCCTGCGCCGCCTGGACACCGACTGGATCGACCTCTACCAGGTGCACCGCCCCGATCCGCAGACCGACATCGACGAGACCCTCGGCGCCCTGTCCGACCTCGTGCGCCAGGGCAAGGTACGGGCGATCGGCACCTCCTCCTTCCCCGCCGAGGAGATCGTCGAGGCCCAGTGGGTCGCCGACCACCGGCAGCGCGAGCGGTTCTCGACCGAGCAGCCCTCGTACTCGATCCTCGCCCGGCACGCCGAGGCCGCGGTCCTGCCGGTGGCCGAGCGCCACAACCTGGGAGTGATGGTCTGGAGCCCGCTGAACGGTGGCTGGCTGACCGGCAAGTACCGCCGGGACGCGCCGCTGCCCGCCGGCTCCCGGGCCTCCAGCAACGGCGACCACTTCGACTTCAAGGTCGAGGAGATCCGCGCCCGCAAGCTCGACGTCACCGAGAAGCTGGCGGTCCTGGCCGACGAGGCGGGCATCTCGATGATCCACCTGGCCCTGGGCTTCGTGCTCTCGCACCGGGCCGTCACCTCGGCGGTGATCGGCCCGCGCACGCTCGAGCAGCTCACCAGCCAGCTCGGCGCGGACGAGGTGCGGCTCTCGCCGGAGATCCTCGACGCGATCGACGAGCTGGTCCCGCCGGGGACGAACATCAGCCCCGACGACGTCGGCTACGTGCCGCCCGCCCTGACCGACCCCGCCCTCCGCCGGCCGGGTACTGCTGCGGCCGCTCGCGGGCGCTCCGCTGGGACCGGTCTCGGTACGAGGGCTGCGGATCGCCGGAGCCGAGGTGGGTGCG